>NZ_JBPKJK010000333.1:0-1156 GCF_051756985.1 Saccharothrix sabaoui | reverse complement strand
AATACTACCTGGTGACCGATAGCGGACTAGTACCGTGAGGGAAAGGTGAAAAGTACCCCGGGAGGGGAGTGAAATAGTACCTGAAACCGTGTGCCTACAATCCGTCGGAGCCTTTAGGGGTGACGGCGTGCCTTTTGAAGAATGAGCCTGCGAGTTAGTGCTGCGTGGCGAGGTTAACCCGTGTGGGGTAGCCGTAGCGAAAGCGAGTCCGAATAGGGCGTTCATAGTCGCGTGGTCTAGACCCGAAGCGGAGTGATCTAGCCATGGCCAGGGTGAAGCGTGGGTAAGACCGCGTGGAGGCCCGAACCCACCAGGGTTGAAAACCTGGGGGATGAGCTGTGGTTAGGGGTGAAAGGCCAATCAAACTCCGTGATAGCTGGTTCTCCCCGAAATGCATTTAGGTGCAGCGTCGTGTGTTTCGTGCCGGAGGTAGAGCACTGGATGGTCTAGGGGGCCCACAAGCTTACCGAAATCAACCAAACTCCGAATGCCGGTACGTGAGAGCGCGGCAGTGAGACTGCGGGGGATAAGCTTCGTAGTCGAGAGGGAAACAGCCCAGAACGCCGGCTAAGGCCCCTAAGTGTGTGCTAAGTGGGAAAGGATGTGGGGTCGCCCAGACAACCAGGAGGTTGGCTTAGAAGCAGCCACCCTTTAAAGAGTGCGTAATAGCTCACTGGTCAAGTGGTCCTGCGCCGACAATGTAGCGGGGCTCAAGCACACCGCCGAAGCCGTGTCATTCAGAACTAGTGTCTGGATGGGTAGGGGAGCGTCGTTCAGCCATTGAAGCGCCGGAGTGATCCAGGTGTGGAGGCTGGACGAGTGAGAATGCAGGCATGAGTAGCGAAAGCAGAGTGAGAAACTCTGCCGCCGGATGACCAAGGGTTCCTGGGCCAGGCTAATCCGCCCAGGGTAAGTCGGGACCTAAGGCGAGGCCGACAGGCGTAGTCGATGGACAACGGGTTGATATTCCCGTACCCGTGTGAACGCGCCCATGGCGAGGCTTGTGATACTAACCGCCCGAAGCCCGGGTCTGATTCTTCGGATGAGGACCCGACGTGGAGCGCGGGACCTGAACTTGTAGTAGTCAAGCGATGGGGTGACGCAGGAGGGTAGCTCCGCCAGTGAGTGGTAGTACTGGTGTAAGCGTGTAGGCCGT
>NZ_JBPKJK010000332.1:0-1161 GCF_051756985.1 Saccharothrix sabaoui | reverse complement strand
CTAAGCAGGTCGACGGAGGTTGTGTCTGTAACCCGTGCAGATCCCCTGCGAACGTAGGAAACCTCGTCGGGTTGGATCCGGTTACCACACCTGGAACAACCCGACGAGGCCACGACAAGTATGCGCCCGGCGCACATCTACGCCACCCTGACCCCCGCACAGCACCGCGACCTGGTCACAGCCCTGCACGGATCCCGGCGCGTCGCCGCCCGCATCGTCATGGTCCTGCTGTCCGCGTCCGGAATGACCGCGTCCGAGATCGCCCGGCTGCTGCACTACGACCCGGCCACGGTGCGCCGGTGGATCGCCCGCCACGCCCGCCACGGCCTGGCCGGACTGCCCGACCGGCCCCGCAGCGGACGCCCCCGCCTGGGCAGCCCCCGCCTCGGACAACGCATCCGCACCCTGCTGACCACCCCGAAGGCCTGGACCACCGCCCGCCTCTGGCGAGCCGCCGGACGACCCGCGATGAGCCTGGCCACCTTCCGCCGCCGCATCCGGGAACAGGCCCGCTGGTGCCGTCCCCGCCTGATCGCCAAAGGCGACCCCGACCACGACCCGATCTGCGCCGACATCCGCGACCGCATCACCGCACTCCCGCCCGGGTCGGTGGTCCTGGCCGAGGACGAGACCCACATCGACCTGCTGCCCAGGGTCCGCGCCACCTGGATGCCCACCGGCCTGCGACACCGCATCCCCACCCCCGGCACCAACCGCCGTCGCACCGTGCACGGCGCGATCGACCTCGCCACCGGCGCCTTCCACCACCACGTCTCGGTCAAGAACGTCTCCGTGGTGTTCTGCTACTTCCTCGACCTGCTGCTCACCGCCCACCCCGACGCCCCGGTCGTGGCCGTCGTCTGCGACAACGGCTCCACCCACCACAGCGGCATCACCCGACGATGGCTCGCGGAACACCCCCGACTGATGTTGATCGAGGGCGCGAAGTACAGCCCGCAGGACAACCCCGTCGAACGCGTGTGGGCCGGCCTCAAACACCGGATCGCCAACACCGCACCCGCCACCATGGCCGACCGCGTCCGACAAACCCACGCCTACTTCCGCAACCGCACCGACGACCAGACGCTCGCCACCGCTGCACCCTGGACCTCACCCTGGCTACCCGAGGGTTACGGACAACACTTCTGATCAGGTGCTTAG
>NZ_JBPKJK010000331.1:0-1184 GCF_051756985.1 Saccharothrix sabaoui | reverse complement strand
GCAGCCTTGGCCGGTAATGGGTCCAGGTGCGGATGGGTGAGTCGGTGGCGAAGCCGGTCTTGGGCTGGGCGCGGGCGTTGCGCCAGCGGATGAACGAGCCGATGGCGGCGTTCTGTTCGGCGTGGGTGAGGTGGTCGGTGCCGTTGAGGGCGAAGTAGCGCAGGGCGGCGAACTCCGCCTCGATCCAGTTCAACCAGCTGGAGTAGGTCGGCAGGAACACCAACTCAGCGTCGTTCTCGGCGGCCCACTGGCGGACGTCGGGGTGCCGGTGCGGGGAGAAGTTGTCCATGATCAGGTAGAGCCGCTGGTCGGGCCAGCGGGCGCGCAGGGTCTTGAGCAGGTCGAGGAACTCGCGGTGGCGTTTGCGGCGCCGGATGCGGTAGTGGATCTTTCCGGTGGTCAGGTCGAGTGCGGCGAGCATGTGCATCACGCCGTGGTGGCGGTTGTAGGTCGCCCGTAATCGGCGCGGCGACCCGGTGGGTCGCCAGGCTTTGCCCTTGCGCGGCAGCAGGTTGAGCGGTCCGAACTCGTCGACGCAGATCACCCTGCCGTCGGCGGGTGGGTGGTCGTAGAGATCGAGGATCCGCTGCATCTTGGCGAGGAAGTCCGGGTCGGTGGAGGCCTTCCAGGTGGTGGTGGTCTGCCAGGAGACGCCGGCGTCGCGCAGGATGCGGCGCAGCGTTTCCCGGCTGATCGCGGCGACGGTGCCGCGGTCGAGCAGGTGGTCGCGCAGCTTGGACAGCGACCAGGTGGAGAACGCGGTGATGCCCCAGTCGGCGGGCGCAGTGCGGGCGATCAGGCAGATCCGTTCACGGATCGCCTCACCGATCGTCCGACTCCGCCCGCCGCTCCATTTTGGGTCCAGCGCCGCGAACCCCCGCTCGTTGAACGCGTGGATCACATCACGGACGTAATCCTCGCTGACCTGCATCAACGAGGTGATGTCCCGGACCGCCTGGCCCTGGCCGGACATCAGCACCACGATCGCCCGGCGTAGCCGCACCGGGTCCTTCGCGGTTCTGGTGATCCGCTGGATCTTCCGGCCTTCCTCCATCGACAACGCCCGGACGAACACGCTCGGCCGACGAGCCACAACCACCTCCCGCACTCGACATGCGGGACCAGCCTCGCCGATCAGCCGAACCGATCGATTACCGGGTCAACCCTCCGAGACGCGCCACTAG
>NZ_JBPKJK010000330.1:0-1320 GCF_051756985.1 Saccharothrix sabaoui | reverse complement strand
TGAACCGCCCCGGCTTTGGTGGGGACTCCATTGCTTGTGGAGGATGGAGTCATGGCAGGAACGTCACGGCACTCGGCCGAGGTGCGTCAGCGGGCGGTGCGGCTGGTCCAGGACCATCGGGATGAGTACCCGTCGTGGTGGGCGGCGGTGTCCTCGATCGCGCCGAAGTTCGGGGTGACCCCGGAGACGCTGCGCAAGTGGATCAGGCAGGCCGAGGTCGACCACGGTGCCCGTCCCGGTACCACGACCGAGGAGTCCGCGGAACTCAAGCGCCTCAAGCGTGAGGTGGCGGAACTCAAGCGCGCCAACGAGATTCTTCGATCGGCGGCGACTTTCTTCGCGGCGGAGCTCGACCGCCCCACGCAACGGTGATCGACTACATCGACCGCCACAAACAGGAGTTCGGGGTCGAGCCGATCTGTCGTGTCCTGCGTGGGGCAGGCGTGGCGATCGCCCCGTCCACCTACTACGCCGCCAGAACTCGCCCCGCCTCGGCGCGCACCGTCCGCGACGGGGAACTGCGCGAGGAGATCCTGTCCGTGTGGCGGGACAACTACGAGGTCTACGGGGCGCGCAAGATCTGGACCACGTTGCGTCACAAGGGGATCACGGTCGCCCGGTGCACCGTGGAGCGATTGACGCGCGAACTGGGCATCACCGGCGTGGTGCGGGGCCGTCCGCGCCGCACCACGATCCCGGCGAAGGACGGGCGCCGCGCCGGCGACCTCGTCGACCGGGACTTCACCGCCGGACGGCCGGACGCGTTGTGGGTGGCGGACTTCACCTACGTGCCGACCTGGTCGGGAACCGTCTACGTCGCGTTCGTCGTCGACGTGTTCTCCCGCCGGATCGTGGGCTGGAAGGCCGACACCTCCATGCGCACCGCGCTGGTGCTCGACGCGCTGGAGATGGCGTTGTGGGCCCGCGGGCACACGGGTCACCCGGTCACGGCGGGGTTGATCCACCACTCGGACGCGGGCAGTCAATACACGTCTTTCGCGTTCACCGACCACCTTCTCGCGGCCGGGATCGACGCCTCGATCGGCTCGGTGGGCGATGCCTACGACAACGCCCTGGCCGAGTCGACCATCGGGCTGTACAAGACCGAACTAATCAACCGACAGGGCCCCTGGCGCACCCGTGACCAGGTCGAATACGCCACCCTGGAATACGTCGACTGGTACAACAACCGGCGGCTGCACGGCAGCATCGGGCACCTGGCACCCGCCGAAGTCGAGGCCGTCTACTACCGTCAACATCAGCCAACCCCGGCTGGAGCAGTCAACTGAACGAGTCTCTATCGAACCCGGGGCGGTTCAC
>NZ_JBPKJK010000329.1:0-1390 GCF_051756985.1 Saccharothrix sabaoui | reverse complement strand
AGGCTGAGACGTGATGCATAGCCGATTGAGGCGAAGTAGAGTGATCCCATGCTGCCGAGAAAAGCCTCTAGTGAGTGTTCATGCGGCCCGTACCCCAAACCGACACAGGTGGTCAGGTAGAGAATACCGAGGCGATCGGGCGAACTGTGGTTAAGGAACTCGGCAAAATGCCCCCGTAACTTCGGGAGAAGGGGGGCCGAGGGATTTGAAGCCCCTTGCGGGCTAGGATTTTTCGGCCGCAGAGACCAGCGAGAAGCGACTGTTTACTAAAAACACAGGTCCGTGCGAAGTCGCAAGACGATGTATACGGACTGACGCCTGCCCGGTGCTGGAACGTTAAGGGGACCGGTTAGCTCTTCGGGGCGAAGCTGAGAACTTAAGCGCCAGTAAACGGCGGTGGTAACTATAACCATCCTAAGGTAGCGAAATTCCTTGTCGGGTAAGTTCCGACCTGCACGAATGGCGTAACGACTTCTCGACTGTCTCAACCACAGGCCCGGCGAAATTGCACTACGAGTAAAGATGCTCGTTACGCGCGGCAGGACGGAAAGACCCCGGGACCTTTACTATAGCTTGGTATTGGTGTTCGGTTCGGCTTGTGTAGGATAGGTGGGAGACTGTGAAGCGCTGACGCCAGTCAGTGTGGAGTCATCGTTGAAATACCACTCTGGTCGTACTGGATGTCTAACCTCGGTCCGTGATCCGGATCAGGGACAGTGCCTGGTGGGTAGTTTAACTGGGGCGGTTGCCTCCCAAAGAGTAACGGAGGCGCTCAAAGGTTCCCTCAGCCTGGTTGGCAATCAGGTGTCGAGTGCAAGTGCACAAGGGGGCTTGACTGTGAGACCGACAGGTCGAGCAGGGACGAAAGTCGGAACTAGTGATCCGGCCATGGCTTGTGGAAGCGTGGTCGCTCAACGGATAAAAGGTACCCCGGGGATAACAGGCTGATCTTGCCCAAGAGTCCATATCGACGGCATGGTTTGGCACCTCGATGTCGGCTCGTCGCATCCTGGGGCTGGAGTAGGTCCCAAGGGTTGGGCTGTTCGCCCATTAAAGCGGTACGCGAGCTGGGTTTAGAACGTCGTGAGACAGTTCGGTCCCTATCCGCCGCGCGCGTAGGATACTTGCGGAAGGCTGTCCCTAGTACGAGAGGACCGGGACGGACGGACCTCTGGTGTGCCAGTTGTCCTGCCAAGGGCATTGCTGGTTGGCTACGTTCGGAAGGGATAACCGCTGAAAGCATCTAAGCGGGAAGCTCGTTCCTAGATGAGGTATCCCACCCTTCGTGGGTTAAGGCCCCCAAGAGACCATTGGGTTGATAGGCCGGAGATGGAAGGTCGGTAACGGCTGGAGTTGACCGGTACTAATAGGCCGAGGACTTGCTCACAAA
>NZ_JBPKJK010000328.1:0-1522 GCF_051756985.1 Saccharothrix sabaoui | reverse complement strand
CGCTACGTGGACGACGGCGACTACCGCGGCGGGTTCACCGCCGAGGACATCGACGAGCTGCTGGACTCCCTGGACAGCAACTACCTGGGCTGGTCGGCCGCGATGGCGCCGGCCATCATGGGCAACCCGGAGCGCCCCGAGCTGGGCCGGGAGTTGACCGAGAGCTTCTGCCGCACCGACCCGGACATCGCGCGGCACTTCGCGCGCGTGACGTTCCTGTCGGACAACCGAGCCGACCTGACCCAGGTGGGCGTGCCGACCTTGGTGCTCCAGTGCCGCGACGACGTCATCGCCGCCCAGGCGGTGGGAGAGTTCGTGCACCGGAGCATCCCCGGTAGCGAGCTGGTGGTGCTCAACGCGACCGGGCACTGCCCCAACCTGAGTGCGCCGGGGGAGACGACCGGCGCCATCCGGGAGTTCCTGGCCAGGCCGGGGAGCGCACGGACGTGATGTGTGCCGCCGGGACCGGTCTGGATGATGACGACGAGCCCGGTGAGGACGGCGACCCGACCATCCGTGATGCGCAGGTGGTGTTCTCCTCCCTGTTGGAGGACGACGTCGAGGAGTTGTACGACAACGCGCCATGCGGCTACCTGTCGGCCCTCGTGGACGGCGAGATCGCCAAGGTCAACGCCACCCTGCTGGGCTGGCTCGGGTACCGGCGCGAGAACCCGGTGGGGATCCGGCGCTTCACCGACCTGCTGACCGGTGGCGGCAGGCCCTACCACGGGATGCACTACGCGCCGATGCTGCGGATGCACGGCGAGGCGCGCGAGCTCGCCCTCGACCTGGTGGCCGCCGACGGCCGTGGCTGCCCGCCCTGGTGAACGCGAGGGCCAAGACGGGCGGGGAGGCGCAGCCGCTGCTGGTCCGCATCACCGTGTTCGGCCCCGGGAGCGGCGCGCGTACGAGCGGGAGCTGCCGGCCGCCAAGCGCAAGGCCGAGCAGGAGCGGGAACGGCTGGAGCGCCTGACCAGCACCCTGCTGCCCGATGAGCTGCCCGCGATCGACGGCGCCGAACTCGCCGCCCACTACCAGGTCGCGTCCAGCGACCAGGTCGGCGGGGACTTCTACGACGTGTTTCCGCTGGGTGGCGACCGGTGGGGGTTCTTCCCGGGCGACGTCTGCGGCAAAGGGCCAGAGGCCGCCGTGCCGACCTCGCTGGCCCGCTATGCCCTGTGCGCCGACGCCCTGTGCGCCGCCGCCGTGAACGACGCCGCCGTGAACGACGCCGACCCCGTGGCGGTGCTGACCACCCTCGACACGGTCATGCTGCACCAACGCCGGCCCGGGTCCCCGCAGTTCTGCACGGTGGTCTTCGGCCTGCTCGAACGCGACGGCGACGGGCTCGCCGTCACCATCGCGGGCGGTGGGCACCCGGCGCCGCTGCCGAGATGACCGGCGAGGACGCCCACACCGTGGTCGACCGGCTGGTGTGCCTGCTGGTCGACTGCTCCAAGTCCCCTTCCGGCGCCACCGCGATCCTCGCGATCGGCAACCCCGACATCACCGCCACGCTCTT
>NZ_JBPKJK010000327.1:0-2262 GCF_051756985.1 Saccharothrix sabaoui | reverse complement strand
GTGTTCTTTGAGAACTCAACAGCGTGCCGAATAGCCAGTAAATTTATGATCCTCGTCAAGAGGATTCCTTTGAGATTGTTACTGGACAACTGACATTACTTGTCAGTGTTGTTCGGAGCGATCGAACTCATTCCTTATTGGAGAGTTTGATCCTGGCTCAGGACGAACGCTGGCGGCGTGCTTAACACATGCAAGTCGAGCGGTAAGGCCCTTCGGGGTACACGAGCGGCGAACGGGTGAGTAACACGTGGGTAACCTGCCCTGTACTCCGGGATAAGCCTGGGAAACTAGGTCTAATACCGGATACGACCTGCCACTGCATGGTGGTGGGTGGAAAGTTCCGGCGGTATGGGATGGACCCGCGGCCTATCAGCTTGTTGGTGGGGTAATGGCCTACCAAGGCGACGACGGGTAGCCGGCCTGAGAGGGTGACCGGCCACACTGGGACTGAGACACGGCCCAGACTCCTACGGGAGGCAGCAGTGGGGAATATTGCACAATGGGCGAAAGCCTGATGCAGCGACGCCGCGTGAGGGATGACGGCCTTCGGGTTGTAAACCTCTTTCAGCGGGGACGAAGGGCAACTGACGGTACCCGCAGAAGAAGCACCGGCTAACTACGTGCCAGCAGCCGCGGTAATACGTAGGGTGCGAGCGTTGTCCGGAATTATTGGGCGTAAAGAGCTCGTAGGCGGTTTGTTGCGTCGGCTGTGAAAACTTCACGCTTAACGTGGAGCCTGCAGTCGATACGGGCAGACTTGAGTTCGGCAGGGGAGACTGGAATTCCTGGTGTAGCGGTGAAATGCGCAGATATCAGGAGGAACACCGGTGGCGAAGGCGGGTCTCTGGGCCGATACTGACGCTGAGGAGCGAAAGCGTGGGGAGCGAACAGGATTAGATACCCTGGTAGTCCACGCCGTAAACGGTGGGTGCTAGGTGTGGGGGACTTCCACGTCCTCCGTGCCGCAGCTAACGCATTAAGCACCCCGCCTGGGGAGTACGGCCGCAAGGCTAAAACTCAAAGGAATTGACGGGGGCCCGCACAAGCGGCGGAGCATGTGGATTAATTCGATGCAACGCGAAGAACCTTACCTGGGCTTGACATGCACTGGAAACCAGTAGAGATATTGGCCCCCTTGTGGCCGGTGTACAGGTGGTGCATGGCTGTCGTCAGCTCGTGTCGTGAGATGTTGGGTTAAGTCCCGCAACGAGCGCAACCCTCGTTCCATGTTGCCAGCGCGTTATGGCGGGGACTCATGGGAGACTGCCGGGGTCAACTCGGAGGAAGGTGGGGATGACGTCAAGTCATCATGCCCCTTATGTCCAGGGCTTCACACATGCTACAATGGCCGGTACAGAGGGCTGCGAAGCCGTGAGGTGGAGCGAATCCCACAAAGCCGGTCTCAGTTCGGATCGGGGTCTGCAACTCGACCCCGTGAAGTCGGAGTCGCTAGTAATCGCAGATCAGCAACGCTGCGGTGAATACGTTCCCGGGCCTTGTACACACCGCCCGTCACGTCACGAAAGTCGGTAACACCCGAAGCCCGTGGCCCAACCCGCAAGGGGGGGAGCGGTCGAAGGTGGGACTGGCGATTGGGACGAAGTCGTAACAAGGTAGCCGTACCGGAAGGTGCGGCTGGATCACCTCCTTTCTAAGGAGCATCTGCACCGCGGTCTTCGGACCAAGGTGGAGGCCACGCCGACGGCGAATGATCGTCGGGTGGAGCTCATATATGTGGATGCTGGCTAATGCAAGACTTCGGGTTGCTCGGTGAGTTAGTACTGTCCGCAAGGGCGTGGAAGGGTCACCGAGGGGTTCAGAGTTTCTTGTTCGGTACGCTGTTGGGTCCTGAGAGAACACGCGAGTGTTTTCCTCAGCGAGAAACGACAGGGCTCCGCCCGTCTCCGAACCGCCAGGGTGAACTTGGCAGGCGTTGACAGTGTGGCGGGGTGTCTGGTTGTTCTTTGAGAACTGCACAGTGGATGCGAGCATCTTTGTGGCAAGTTATTAAGGGCATACGGTGGATGCCTTGGCACCAGGAGCCGATGAAGGACGTAGGAGACTGCGAAAAGCCTTGGGGAGCTGTCAACCGAGCTGAGATCCAAGGGTGTCCGAATGGGGAAACCCGGCCCCAGTCATGTGGGGTCACCCATACCTGAACACATAGGGTATGTGGAGGGAACGCGGGGAAGTGAAACATCTCAGTACCCGCAGGAAGAGAAAACAACCGTGATTCCGTGAGTAGTGGCGAGCGAAAGCGGA
>NZ_JBPKJK010000326.1:0-2657 GCF_051756985.1 Saccharothrix sabaoui | reverse complement strand
CCCCGAAAGGGCTTGCGGTGGGGGCACAGTCAGATGTGCTTCTAACCGCAAGCCCTTTCGGCGTGTCCACAGTAGGAGGAGTTAGTGTCCAGGTTCGGGGATCGACCCGGCGACCGTCAGCGTGGCCAGGGAGACCGACCGCGCCGATCCGACGATGGTGGCCGTTCCCAGGGAAGTGGCAAGCCGAGCACCGGTGACCGTGACGCTCGTGGGGGCGAGCGTTCCAGCGGTTTCCAGCGTCGGGACGACCGGCCGCGCTACGACAAGCCTCGTGGTGGCGAACGACGGGATGACCGCGGCGGGTTCCGCCGCGATGACAGCAGGGGCGAGCGCCCCCGCTTCGACAAGGACAAGCCGCGCGACGATCGCGGTGGTTACCAGCGCCGGGATGACGACCGAGGCGGCTACCGCCGTGACTCGGCCGACCGGCCGCACACGGATCGGCCGCGTACCGACCGGCCGCACAGCGACCGGCCGCGTACCGATCGCGGTAGCGACGACCGCGGCGGTTACCAGCGACGCGACGACCGCTCCGGTGACCGGGGCGGGTTCCGGCGCGATGACAACAGGGGCGAGCGCCCCCGCTACGACAAGCCGCGCGACGACCGCGGTGGCTACCAGTCCCGCGACAACCGCGGTGGCTACCAGTCCCGTGATGACCGTGGCGGTTACCAGCGCCGGGATGACCGGCCGGGTGGCTTCAAGCGTGACGACCGCTCCGGTGGTGGCGAGCGCCGCGAGTTCCGGCCGCGTGACGACCGCTCCGGGCCGCGCGACGACCGTTCCGGGTCTCGTGGGGACGACCGCGGCGGTTACCAGCGGCGTGATGACCGCGGTGGCGAGCGTTCCGGTGATCGCGGTGGTTACCAGCGTCGGGACGACCGGCCCGGTGGCTTCAGGCGTGACGACCGCTCCGGCGGTGGCGAGCGGCGCGAGTTCCGGCCGCGCGACGACCGGCCTGGTGGTGGGTTCAAGCGTGACGACCGGCCTGGCGGCGGGTTCAAGCGCGATGACCGGCCTGGCGGCTTCAAGCGTGACGACCGGGGCAGTGACCGTGGTGGCTACCAGCGTCGGGACGACCGGTCGGACGACCGCGGCGGGTTCCGCCGTGACGACCGGTCGAGCGACCGCGGTGGCTACCAGCGCCGGGATGACCGTCCGAGTGGGGACCGGGGCGGTTACCCGCGCCGGGACGACCGCTCCACCGACCGGTCCACCGAGCGTTCTGGTGACCGCTCCGGTGATCGTGGTGGTTACCAGCGTCGGGACGACCGGCCCGGTGGCTTCAGGCGTGATGACCGCTCCGGCGGTGGCGAGCGGCGCGAGTTCCGGCCGCGCGACGACCGGCCTGGTGGCGGGTTCAAGCGTGACGACCGGCCTGGCGGCTTCAAGCGTGACGACCGCGGCAGCGACCGCGGCACTGACCGGGGGAGCGACCGGGGCGGTTACCCGCGTCGGGACGACCGGCGTCCGTACGACAAGCCGCGTGACGACCGGCGGGACGATCGGCGTGACGACCGCCGCGATGACCGGCGTGACGATCGTCGGGACGAGCGCAGCCGTGATCGCGCCGCGCGGTTCCAGGACCGGCTCACCCAGACCGACGAGCAGGGCTCCGAGGCGACCGCCGCCGACGTCGAGGCCACCCGGGGCGAGGCTCCCGAGGTCGGGAACGTCGAGCCCGTGGCCACCGAGGTCGCCGAGGTCACCGAGAAGTCGGTGACGGGCGAGGCGGACGAGACCGACGAGGCTGTCGAGGACGAGCCCCGTGGTGAGGGTGCGGAGGATGCGGAGGCCACCGGCGCCGCCGACCCCGACGTCGATGCCGACGCTGAGGATGGCGCTGACGCTGAGAATGGCGTTGACGCTGACGGTGCCGAGGAGTCGCAGGACCGGGTGTTCACCCGTTCCCGCACGCCCGAGCTGCCGCAGGACGCGGACATCTCCGTGCTCGACCCCGAGGTGAAGCAGGAGCTGCGCGGCCTGCCCAAGGGCCTGGCCGAGATCGTGGGACGGCACCTCGCCGCCGCCGGTCTGCTGATCGACAGCGAGCCGGAGCAGGCGTTGGAGCACGCCCGGTACGCGCGGTCGAAGGCGGCTCGGGTGGCGGTGGTGCGCGAGGCGGCCGGGTTGACCGCCTACCACGCCGGCGAGTGGGCCGAGGCGCTGTCGGAGCTGCGGGCGGCGCGGCGCATGTCGCGCGGTGCCGGGCACATCGCGGTCATGGCCGACTGCGAGCGGGCGCTGGGGCGTCCCGAGCGGGCGATCGACCTGGCCCAGGAGGCCCAGGGGCTGCCGCTGTCGGCGGAGGAGGCGGTGGAGCTGCGGATCGTGGCCGCCGGCGCCCGGCGCGACATGGGGCAGCTGGACGCGGCCGTGGTGGCGCTGCAGGGCGACGACCTGGACGAGAAGAAGCGCTTCCCGTGGAGCGCGCGCCTGTTCTACGCCTACGCGGACAACCTGGAGGCGGCCGGGCGCAACGAGGAGGCCGTCAAGTGGTTCCTCAACGCCGCGCAGGCCGACGACGACAACGAGACGGACGCCGCCGAGCGCGCGTTCGACCTCAGCCCGCAGGACTGAACGCAGGACTGAACAACGCAGAACTGGAAACAGGACTGGACGCAGGGGTGAACGCGATCCCGCAGCACTGACGACGC
>NZ_JBPKJK010000325.1:0-2664 GCF_051756985.1 Saccharothrix sabaoui | reverse complement strand
GCCATCCGCTCGCCGATCATGACGGAGGTCAGGTTGGTGTTGGCGCGCACCGTGTTCGGCATGATCGAGGAGTCGCAGACGTGCAGCGCGTCCAGGCCGTGCACCGCGCCGCGCGGGTCGACCACCGCGTCCGGGTCGGACGCCGGGCCCATGCGCACCGTGCCGGTCGGGTGGTAAGCGCTCTCCAAGCTCGTCTTCACGTACTGGCGGACCATGTCGTCCTTGTCGATCATGGCGTCGCGCAGCACCACGAAACCCTGCCCCAGCTTGAGGATGTCCGGGTGGTGGGCCAGCTGCCACGCGGTGCGCACGCCGTCCACCAGGACGTCCATCTCGCGCTCGTCGTCGAGGAAGTTGAGCGCGATGGAGGGCTGGGCGGACGGGTCGGCCGACGGCAGCGTGATCCGGCCCCGCGAGCCGGGCCGCTGCGACACCACCATCACGCCGAGGATCTCGTCGGTGCCCGAGAGCATCTGGAGCTCCGGGAAGGGACCCAGGTCGAAGTGGTTGACCATGTAGTACTGGAGGTCGTTGAACTCCCCGGTGACCGGCGAGGTGGTGCGCAGGATCTCCTGGAGGAACGCCTCGGTGCGGTCGACGACGCCGGGCCGCGGCACCAGGAACGCGCCGGTGCGCTGGTGGTCCACCAGGTTCGCGCCGACGCCGGGCAGGTCGGCGCGCACGTCGACGCCGAGCCGGCGCAGGTCCTCGGCCGGGCCGACGCCCGAGCGCAGCAGGATCGCGGGCGAGGCGACCGCGCCCGCGGCCAGCACCACCCGGCGGCCCGCCACCAGCTCGTACGCGCCGCCGTCGGTGGCCGCCAGCACGCCGACCGCCCGCGAGCCCTCGAACACCACGCGGTCGACCACCGTGCCGGGCCGGATCTCCAGGTTGGCCCGGTCGCGCACCAGGGCCAGGTAGGTCGTCGCGGTGGTGGCGCGGTGCACGGCGTCGTGGCGGGTCGACGGGATCGACCCGATGCCGGTGGCCTCGGGGTGGTTGTGGTCCTTGACCTCCGGGAAACCCGCGCGCAGGCAGGACTCCACGAACGCGGTCTGCCCCGGCGACAGCTCCTCCGGCCGCCAGCGGCGGACCGGCATCGGCCCGCCGCCGCCGTGGAACTCGCCCTCGCCGAAGTCGACGTCGCGCTCCAGCTTCCGGAAGTACGGCAGCACGTCGGCGTAGGACCAGCCGGGGTTCCCGGCGGCGGCCCACTCGTCGTAGTCGGCGGGCACGCCGCGCAGCCCGACCGTCGCCCCCACCGCGGACGACCCGCCGGTGATCCGGCCGCGCGGGTAGCGGATGCGCCTGCCGTCGTGCACCTCCGCGCGGAAGGTCCAGTCCTGGCCGGTGAACGACATGGTCCGGCCGTAGCGGACCTCCTCCGGCAGCTCCTCGCGCGCGACGTGGTCCGGACCGCCCTCCAGCAGCAGCACGCGCCGCGCGGGGTCCTCGCTCAACCGGACCGCGAGGGCCGCGCCGGCCGATCCGGCACCGACGATGATGTCGTCAAAGTGAGCCGTCATGAGAGTCCTCGGGGTGTGTCGGCACTTCGGGCGCAGGGTCCCACCTCGGGCGCAGGGTCTGCGGCCCCCGTCCGGCCGAGGGTCGCACCGGCGGCGGCCGTGCTGCTACTCGCCGGTTGCCCGTCGTGATCACGCCACCGGGAATGCGCGCGACGGGCTTTTCCCGGTGCCCGCGCACCGCTTCGCACGCTGGGAGTAGGCAGCGGGCGCGCGCCGGTCCGACGATTTCGTCAAGTCCGTGGCGCCGCGCCCACGCGCGGCGGGACGAAGGGAGCGAAAATGGCCGGCCCTTGGCGGGCGCTCAGGCGACGCGTGCTCACTCCCGGCGTGTCGAACACGAAACTCGAAGTACGCGGTTTCCACGAGAAGGACGCGGCGGCGCGCGAACTCCTGGAAACCGTCGGCCGCTCTTTCCTGGAGGGGTACGGGTACGCCGCCGAGGCGCGCACGCCCGGCGAACCCGAGCAGCGGCTGGAACAGGTGCCGCGCCGGTTCCGCGGTTTCGCCTACGAGGGCGCCGCGATGGGCTTCGCGGTGCGCGACGGCCTGCCGTTCGGCCGGGGCGGGCTCACCGCGCGGTTCCTGGCCGGGCGCGCCGCCCGGCACTCCTACATGGCCCACGTCGGCATCGGCTGGGCGATGGCCCGCCTGCCCCGGTTCCGCTGGTCGCGGCTGGAGCTGGGCGACCCGCTGCTGCGCTGGCTCGCGCTGGACGGCTACGGCTTCCACCAGGCGTACTTCCGCACCGAGCGGTACGTGCGGGGCCAGTACCGCGAACCGGACTTCCCGTGGCCCGGCGGCGGGCAGTCCTGGTACGCCGACCACGCGATCGACCAGGGCATCGGCCGGGCGGCGTGGTTCGTGGGCGGCGCGGACCACCGCGTCGTGGCGGACCTCATCGACTCCTTCGCCGAGGAGCGCCGCGCCGACCTCTACAGCGGCGCGGGGCTGGCCGCGACCTACGCGGGCGCCGCCGACGAAGCCGGGTTGCGGGCGTTCCGCGACCGCGCGGGCGACCACCTGCCGCACGTGGCGCAGGGCAGCGCGTTCGCCGCCACCGCGCGGCTGGAGGCGGACCTGGCCGACGAGCACACCGCCGCGGCGACGGCGGTGTTCTGCGGCATGACGCCGGAGGAGG
>NZ_JBPKJK010000324.1:0-2807 GCF_051756985.1 Saccharothrix sabaoui | reverse complement strand
CAACGCCGGCGTCGCCGCCACGGCCGCGAAGACCGCGGGCAACAACGCGGCGGAGGCGGCGGATGCCGCCGCGCAGGCAGGGAACTTCGCCGAGCAGGCCGGCGCCGACGCGGCGCTCGCCCGCAACGCGGCCGCGGCGGCACGGTCCGCGGCGGCCCGTGCCAACCGGGCGGCCGATGCCGCGATCAGCTTCGCCAACACCGCCGCCGACGCCGCCGGGCTGGCCAGGGACGCCGCGAACCGCGCGGCGGAGAACGCCATCGCGGCGGCGAACGCCGCGGAGGACGCCGCCAACCACGCGGGCAACTCCGTCGACGCGGCGCGGAAGTCGACCGAGCACGCGAACGCGGCCAGCCAGGCGGCGGACACGGCGATCCAGGCGGCCACGCAGGCTCAGCAGATCTACGACGCCGCCCGCGCGTCCGACGAGGCCCGGGTCGCCACGGAACGCGACCAGGCCGTCGAGGCGGCCCAAGCGGCCAAGGCGGCGGCCGGGCCGACCACCCCCGCGTCGAGGTGGGACACCAGTTCGCAGGCGAGGCGCGACACCGAGACCGCCCAGCTGCTGGCCGCGGCCTCCGGTCCCGGCGCCGACCCGGCGCTCGTGGTCGCCAACGGCCGCAAGATCGCCGTCAAGCTCGCGCAGTCCGGCGGCCCGTGGACCAAGTCCGCGGCACTGGCCGCCCTGGCCGGGTCGGACGACGAGGTGCGCGACTTCGTCCGCACCGGCATCACGTCCGCGGCGGGCCAGGACGACCGCGTGACGTTGCGGTCCCTGCTGGTGGACGGCTCGGACGCGTTCAAGCGCGCCGCCGAGGCCGCGCTGGCCGGCTCCGACGCCGACGTCCAGCGGTTCCTCGACCAGCGCCTCTACCCCGAGCGCGCCACCGAGGACCGGGTCAAGGTCAACCAGGTCCTGGCGGCCGCGAGCACCGCGAACCGCACCGTCACCAAGGCCGCCGCGCAGAAGGCACTCGACGCGGGCACCGTCGAGGCGTACCGGAAGTTCCTCACCCAGGAGCAGTTCACCACCGCCGCGACCGACGACCGGATCGCGGTCAACAGAGTCCTGGCCTCCCCCGGGTCCGGTCCGGAGACCAAGGCGTCCGCGCAGGCCGCCCTGGACGGGCCCAGCGCGTTCCAGCAGCGGTTCCTCAGCACCGTCCTGCACCAGGCGACGCAGCGCGACCAGGAACAGGCCGGGCACAACGCCGAGGTCGCCGCGTACGTCGCCAAGGCGTGGAACGCCGCGGCATCGGCCTCGGAGAACGCGAGCCGGGCGCAGGAGGTCGCGGCCGTCGCGCGCGGCGCGGCGGAGGAGGCGGTGAGCCACGCCCAGCAGGCGCAGCGGTCCGCCGACCAGGCCGCCGACTACGCGCGGCAGGCCCACGACTCGGCGACCGCCGCCGAGAAGTCGGCGCAGGACGCGGCGAACTCGGCCCGCACCGCTCAGCAGGCCGCGGCCTCGGCCGACGCCTCCGCGCGGCGCGCCTCCCAGTCCGCGGTCTGGGCGCAGGCTTCGGCCAACCAGGCGCAGGGTTTCGCCGTGGCGGCCTACCAGTCGGCGGAGCAGGCGTACGACTCGGCCATCGCGGCGGGCAAGGACGCCGAGCAGGCCGCCGCCGCGGCCAACGAGGCGATCGCGCACGCCCAGCAGATGATGGACGACGAGATCACCGAGGCGGCCTTCCGGCAGGCCAACTACTGCGCGGGCCGGTACGGGGAGGGCACCCCGAAGTACACCGAGTGCATCCACCTGATCACCGCTTCGGCCGATGAGCTGGTGGAACTCGCCTTCCGCAACGGTGAGTTCTGCGTGCTCCTCTACGGGGACAACAAGGGCGCCGCCGGGTACGAGAACTGCCTCCGGGACGTGCTGAACCCGGACTTCAAGCTCAACCGCTACCTCGACGCGATGGAGGAGCTCCTCGTCTACGTCAAGGCGGCGACCTTCACGTTGTACGCCGGCCTGGGCGTCACCGCGCTCGTGCTGTGCGGCATCTCGCTGGTCTGCGGCAGCGCCCTGCTCGCGATGGACCCGCTGGCGGCCGCGATCAGCCCCTGGCTCGTGACCGCCGGCGCCGCCACCGCCGGCGTCACGTTCGCGGTGCGGGTCGGCAGCCGGTTCGAGTTCGCGGTCGTCGAGTCCGAACTCGCCGCGGCGCGCGCCGGCCGGTACGACCTCGGCCGCCTGCTGGGCCTGGGCAACCGCCTGTGCGCGCGCAGCTTCACCGCGTCCGCGCCGATGGCCGCGCAGAACGACCCGGACTGCCTCTGGGACGTCGCCGACGAGGTGGTCGACGCGCTGGAGGACCAGTTCTCCTTCAGGGTCGCCGAGGGTGTGGCCTACAACATCAGGCGGTACAACGAGGGTGCGCAGGGCCACGCGCTGAACGGCATCGGCAAGGACGTGCAGGGGCTCGCCAGGTACCTTGCGGCCAGGGAACGGGAGGCGTTCCGCTTCTACGACTCCAGGACCCACAAGGACGTCATGTACGACGAGGGGAACCAGGTCTTGATCATCAGGGACTCGTCCATGATCCACGCGTACAACTACAAACCCGAGGACTGGCGCATGAACGTGGGCTCCAAGTACCTCGAAAGGTAGGGCCGGTGGAAGCGGAAGTCGTCGGGCAGCGCTGCGTGCTGACCCTCAGCCGGGACGAGCTCGTCATGATCCTCGGGTTGGTCAGCACCCTGAACAACACCCTGCCGTCCGAGGTGGCGTACCAGGACATGGTGGGGTGGAGCAAGGAAGAGGTCTACGCGTTCGCCCACCGGATCGCCGAGTGCGCCCGGGCGATGCC
>NZ_JBPKJK010000323.1:0-2843 GCF_051756985.1 Saccharothrix sabaoui | reverse complement strand
GGCGGCGTGGAGGTGCCCGCGACGCGGTAGCGCGACCACGGGTCGGGGTCGGTCAGCGACCCGGTCGCCGAGCCGGCGGGGGTGCGCAGCAGCGCGGTCCGCGCACCGGCCCGCACCAGCGCGGTGACCTCGTCGTTCGCCGCGACCCGGCCGTACCAGTGGTAGCGGCCGTCGATGGGCTGGAAGCAGCCGCGCAGCTCGACGCTGACCGGCACCTCCCGCTGGTCGAACACGAGCACGGCGTCGCCGCGGTACCCGTCCTCGCTGTGGTCGGCGTCCTCGCTGCGGCTGTGGTCCTCGTCGTGGTCGGGGGCCTCGTCGGGTGCCATCACGCCTCCTCGGCGTCGACGAGCCGCAGCCGGGGTTCGTCGGCGGACAGGTCGGTGACCAGCGGCGCGTCCGGGTCGAGTTCGACGCCGGCGGAGCGGAGCAGGCCGTCGAGGGCGTGCCAGATGATCTCGGTGAGGTAGCCGCTGAGGCTCGCGCGGGTCATGGACTGCCGGTCGAGCCACCAGTCGCCCGCGTTCTGCACCATGCCGACCAGGGCGTGCGCCCACGGCTCGGCGCCGCCGGAGTCCATGCCGAACGCCCGCAGGTAGTCGCCGAGCAGGCGGGCGAGGGCGTTGGCGATCATGGTCTTGTCCTCGGTGACCACGTCCTGCTCGACCGGGCGGTCGGTGAACGACTTGCGCACCACGAACCGGTACAGGTTGGGGTGCTCCTCGATCACGGACAGGTAGGCGTCCACGATGCGCTTGATGCGGGTGCGGACGGGGCCGTCGAGGCCGATGGCGGGCCCGAGCCGGTCCATCAGCATCTCGGTGCCGCGCTGGCCGACCGCGAGGTACAGGTCGGACTTGTCGGCGAAGTGCCGGTAGAGCACCGGCTTGCTCACGCCCGCCTCGGCGGCGATCTCGTCCATGCCCACGTCGGGGCCGTGCTGGGCGACCGCGCGGATCGTCGCCTCGACGAACTCGGCGCGGCGTGCCTCGCGGTGCCCCTTCCACCGCTCGCGACGCGCGTCCGTCCCGCCCTTGACAGTTCGAGCCATGTGACGCACGCTACCAGAAGTAACTGTTACCTGAAGTAGCAGTAATCCAGGGTGGCACCACCGGGGAGGGGCCCGATGACGAGGACCGTGAAGGTCGCGGACCGCGAGAAGACCGCCGAACGGCTGCTCAACTCGTCGGCGGACAGGTCCTACGACCCCGAGGTGGACATCGACTGGTCCGCGCCCCCGGTGGCCGGCCTGCGCTACACCCCGGAGCACCGCTGCTCGCTGTACGGCACCGGGCTGTGGGACCGGATGAGCCCCGAGCAGCGGATCGACCTGTCCCGGCACGAGATCGCGAGCATCGCGTCCGTCGGCCTGTGGTTCGAGATCCTGCTGATGCGGATGCTGCTCAAGGAGGTCTACCGCGCCGACCCGACGAGCCGCCACGCCCAGTACGCGCTGACCGAGGTCGCCGACGAGTGCCGGCACTCCACGATGTTCGCGCGCATGGTCGAGGCCATCGGCTGCCCGCCCTACGGGCCGCGCCGGTACACGTACCACCTGGGCAAGCTGCTGCCGGTGATCGGCTACGGCCCCGCCCTGTACGGCTCGATCCTGGTGGCCGAGGAGGTCCTGGACCGGCTCCAGCGCGAGACGATGGCCGACGAGACCGTGCAGCCGCTCGTGCGCATGGTCAACCGCATCCACGTGCTCGAAGAGGCCCGGCACGTGCGGTTCGCGCGCGAGGAGGTCGTGCGCGGCATGGCCGGGCTGAGCCGCGCCGAGCTGCCCTACCAGCGGTGGCTGGTCGCGACCACGTCCCTGTTCATCACCCGCTCCCTGATTCACCCGGACGTGTACGCCGCGGTCGGCCTGGACAAGGAGGCCGCGCACCGGGCGGCCCTGGGCAACCCGCACTGGCAGGGGACGCTGCGCTGGGCGGGCGAGCGGATCATGGCGTTCCTCGACGAGGTCGGCCTCGTCGGCGCACCGGGGACGCGGGCGTGGCGCCGGTCCTTCCTGCTCCCGTGAGCGGCCCGCGCTTCACCGCGTCCGACGGCACCGCGCTGCGCGTCGTGGACACCGGTCCGCCGGACGCCGGGGTGACGACCGTGCTGCTGCACGGCTGGACGCTCGACCACACGTCGTGGGACGAGGTGGCGGCGGCGCTGCCCGGTCGGGTCCTGCGCTACGACCACCGGGGGCACGGCGGTTCGGCGCCCGCGCCGGCCGGGTCGGCCACGATCGCCCGGCTCGCCGACGACCTGGCCGAGCTGCTGGAGGACCGGGTGCCGACCGGGCGGGTCGTGCTGGCCGGGCACTCCATGGGCGGCATGACGATCATGGCGTTGGCCGAGCAGCGCCCCGACCTGCTGGAACGGGTGGCGGGGGTGGCGTTCGTCGCCACCTCGTGCGGTGAGCTGGCGGGGTCCACGCTGGGGCTGCCGGGCGCGCTCGGCCGGGCGTTCCCGGCGGGCGAGAAGGTGCTGAACCGGCGCATCGCGGCGTCCCCGCGGCCGGAGCTGCTGCGGCGGCCCGGGGCCCTGCGGCCGGGGCTGCGGTGGCTGCTGTTCGGCGAGCGGCCGTCGCGGGGGCACGTCGCGCGCACCGCGATCATGGTCGGCCGCTGCCACCCGGTGAGCATGGTCGCGTTCCGCGACTCGTTGGACGAGCACGACCGGCGCAAGGCGCTGGTCGAGCTGGCGGACGTCCCGTGCGCGGTGCTGTCCGGCGGGGCGGACCGGCTGACCCCGCCGCGCCACGCCCGCGTGCTGGCCGACGAGCTGCCGCACGCCGAGCTGGTCACGTTCCCCGGGGCGGGGCACATGCTGCCCCTGGAGCGGGCCGC
>NZ_JBPKJK010000322.1:0-2912 GCF_051756985.1 Saccharothrix sabaoui | reverse complement strand
GCAGCCACGACAGGCGGTGCAGCGCCTCCGCGTGGTGGTCGGTGACGGTGACCCGGGCCAGGTCGAACGAGTGCAGCACGGCCCGGTTCAGCTCGACGACGGCGCGGTCGCGCCACAGCGAGCGCTCGGAGGACGTGTCCAGGCCCAGCGCCTCGGCCACCGGCCGGGCCGCGCCGCAGGCGTTCTCGTCGGCGAGGCTGCGCGCGCCGATCTCGGAGCCGACGAACCACGAGTTGAACGGCGCGGCGGGGTAGGTGACGCCGCCGATGGACAGCCGCGTGTGGGCGATCACCGGCACGGCGTGCCAGCGCAGCCCCAGCTGCCCGAACCACGGCAGGTCGGGGTGCTCCAGGCACACCTCGTGCACGACGTCCGGCGGCACGGTGAACAGCTTCGCGCCCTCGTGCGCGGTCTCCACGACCAGCGGCAGCACGTCGAACCGGCCGGGCGGACCGGGGGGCCGCCAGCCCATCTCCCGCACGGCCCGGGTGAACCCGGCGTAGCGGCGGTCGCCGGTGCCGTCGGCGTGGCCCGCGTACCGGACGAGCTGCTCGTTCCAGACGCACGGCCCGGGCGACCCCGGCGCGTCCGGCGCGAACACCGTGACCAGGGGGCGGATCTCGCCGCCGTTGGTGGCCAGGCGCAGGTGCTCGACGCACTCGCCCGCGACGGCGGCGGCGTTGCGCAGGCCGCGCAGGTCGCGGACCTTGAGCCGGCGCCACGGCACGCCGCTGGTGCACCAGCCGCTGTCGCGCAGGGCGATGCGCGCGCCGTAGGCCAGCTCGTCGGGGGTGTGGCGGTAGGTGCCGGTCCCCGCCACCTCGTCGCGGACGGCGGCCAGCCTGGGGCCGACCGGTCCGGCCCCGGGGTGCGCCGTGTGGAACATGCGGAGGAAGGACTCCGCGGCGTCCACGTCGAACGTGGTCGGTTCGGTGTCGACAGCGGTCACGGGCGGCAACCGTAGTTGCGGGGCGACGTCACCCGTCACTGCCGGACGGGGCACACCGGGTGATCAACAAATGCCACACCAAGGGGTGACGAAACTACGCCCAGTCGGTGCCTCGACCACTCGATATCGTGGCTTTAGTACACGGTCAGGTGAGTTCGTTCCGCTCGAACATCAGATCGTGGCTGATCCGGTCCTCCTCGACGGCGCGCTGCTCGAACTTCGTGACCGGCCGCCAGTCCGGGCGCGGCGCCCAGCCGTCGTGCAGGTTGCGCAGCAGCGGTTCGGCGGAGCAGACCTCCAGCATCTGCTCGGCGTACGGCTCCCAGTCGGTGGCCAGGTGCAGGGTGCCGCCCGGCCGCAGGCGGGACGCGACCAGGTGCACGAACCCGGGCTGCACGAGCCGCCGCTTGTGGTGCTTCTTCTTCGGCCACGGGTCGGGGAAGTAGATCCGCACGCCGGCGAGCGAGCCGGGCTCCACGTGGTCGGTGAGCAGGTCGACCGCGTCACCGCGCAGGACCCGCAGGTTCTCGACGCCGAGCGCCTCGGCGCGCAGCAGCAGCTGGGCCAGGCCGGGCTTGTAGACCTCGACGGCCACGTAGTTCAGCTCCGGGGCGGCGGCGACCAGCTGCGAGGTCGTCTCGCCCATGCCGGACCCGATCTCCAGCACCACCGGCGCCTCGCGGCCGAACCAGTCGGCGAAGCGCACGGGACCGGCCGGGAGCGCCTTGACCTCCTGGCCCAAGCGCTCCCAGTGGCGGTCCCATGCGCGCTGCTGCCCCACCGTCATCCGTTCACCGCGTTGCACGTAGCTGACGACGGATCGGTGGTGGGGCGGTCGCTGCTGGCTGGACGTCACGGGCGTACAGCCTAGGTGGTGCGCTAGGCGATGTTCTCCAGGTCCTCGATCTGCTCGCGCAGCTCGCCCGGGGTGAACTCGATGGCTTGGCGCTTGCCGGGGCCCCGGTGCGCCGGGAGCAGGTCCACGAAACCGGGGTGCCGGTCGGTGAACTCCACGGTGGTGGGCTCGGCGGGGCCGTACACGCCGCTCTCCGACGGCACGAACTCCCAGTAGCCCACCTCGCCCTCGTCGGCCCACGGGACGAACACCCACCCCGGCCGCGCGGCCAGGAGTCGGGTCACCTCGTCCTCGATCGCGTAGGCCGCCGCGCGCGAGGCGATCCTGCCCCGGTCGAGTGCCCTCAGCCACCAGGGTGCGGGGGCGTCGGACCCGACTGCGCGGAAGAGCGCGAGCACCTGCTGCTCGTCGGCCCGGTGGATCCAGGCCCGGCGGTTCTCCGCGGGCGAGTCGGCGATCCCGACCCCTCCCGCGGTCTCGATCGCGTGCGACCATTCCAGCGCCAGCATCGGCTCGACGCGGAGGGCGTGGTCGCGTTGCCTGGGCAGCTTCTCCCTGGGCAACTCCTTCGACCCGGTTGCCGAGTGGTCGGCGTTCAGGTTCGGATCAAGCACCGTCACGGGTTCACCTCCGGGGGGTTCCTTGACGGGGGGTATCCGAATTCGCGTGCGGGTGGCACCCACCTCACGATTCGTTGCTTTCCATCTGACCCGGTTCAGAAGCGCTTGTCATGGCCCTGTGCCGGAGTTCACGACCTCTTAACGAACAGATTACTCCGGTTGCCCGAATCGAGATCTGTGAAACATGACCGACATGGAATATTTGTGATTCCGACCACAGGGGGAATTCGGTGCGGTGGAGAGCGGTTCTCACCGCGGTCCTGATCGCGTTGTGCGTACCCGTCCCGGCGGGCGCGCAAACGGTCCGGGAACGGCAGTGGCACCTGGCCGCCCTCGGCGTGCCCGCCGCGCACGCCACCACGCGCGGCGAGGGGGTCGTGGTCGCGGTCGTCGACTCGGGCGTCGACGCCACCGCGCCCGACCTCGCGGGCGCGCTGCTGCCGGGCGCCGGGTTCGGCTCGGCGGCCGGCACGGACGGCACGCGCGA
>NZ_JBPKJK010000321.1:0-2962 GCF_051756985.1 Saccharothrix sabaoui | reverse complement strand
AAGACCTGGCCGTCGGCCGGGGCCTTGAGGTTGACCAGGTAGTCGGTCACCAGGGTGTCGACGCCCGCGCTGTCGCCGAGGATGCAGTGCCCGAACGCGTCCACGCTGATGAGCCGCGCGTTGCCGAGCTGCTTGGTCATCCGCTTGGAGAACTCGTACTGCGTGGCCGGGTCGTAGTAGTTGCCCACCACGACGACCGGGTTCGGCGTGCGCTTGTTCCACGGGCCGGCCCAGCGGTCCGGGCGGGGCACCGGCCACGTCGGGCAGGTCAGCAGGTCGGACGCGGCCTGGTAGCGGCCGAACGTGGGCGACTCGCGCTCCCACTTCGCGGCCAGCACCGGGAACAGCTGCGGGATGCGCAGGAACGGCTTGTCGGTGCAGTTCACGCCGTAGTACGAGTCGTCGTACTCGTACGGGGTGTCGCCGGTGACGCCGGCGCGGATGTCGGCGATGCCGCCCTTGTTGTTGAGCGGCGGCAGCAGCGCGGCCTGCTCCTGCGCGGAGAACGTCGCCGCACCGGGGTGCAGCACCGCGTAGACGCTCTGGAGCCACGCGGCGAGCGCCTTGAAGCGGGTCGGCGCGTACAGGTCGCTCGCCACCCGGCCGACGTAGTCGGCCAGCGTCACGACCTCGCCCGAGGGCAGCGTGAGGGGCTGCGCGCGCAGGTGGTCGCGGACCTCGTCGAACTTGGCCCGCGGGTCGCCCTCGCTGTAGGCGCACTTGTCGCCCTCGGCGTCGCAGCGCTTGAGGAAAGCGTCGAGCGCCAGCTCGAAGCCGCCCTTGGCGCGCTGCCGGTCGTACTCGGGACCGTTGGACGTGCGCAGCGCCGGGTCCACGTTGCCGTCCAGCACCAGGGCGCGGGACTTCGACGGGAAGATGTTGGCGTAGGTCGCGCCGAGCAGCGTGCCGTAGGAGAAGCCGACGAAGGTCAGCTGCCGGTCGCCCACGCCCTGCCGGAACAGGTCGAGGTCGCGCGCGACGGCCTCGGTGGACATGTGCTGGAGCAGCGGACCGGCGTTGCGGGCGCACGCGTCGGTGTAGTCGACGGTGGCGGCCATCGTGTCGCGGATCTCGGTGCGGGTGATCGGGATGGCCGACATGCGGCCGAACACCTCGTCGGCCTCTTCCAGGGTCTGGAAGCAGCGCAGCGGCGTGCTGCGGCCGACCCCGCGCGGGTCGAAGCCGATGAGGTCGAAGCGCCGCATGACCTCGGGCTGGAAGAACGAGCTGCCGTAGGCGGAGTAGATCAGGCCCGCGCCACCCGGACCGCCCGGGTTGATGAACAGCGAGCCGACCTTGTTGGCCTGGTCGTCGGCCGGGCGCTTCATCAGCGCGACGGTGATCTTGGGGCCGCGCGGCCTGGCGTGGTCGAGCGGCACGGGGTGGTTGGCGCAGCTGACCTTGTCGCGCTGCGCCGCGGGGATCTCGGCGAGCACGTCGTCGGCGCAGGTCGACCACTCGATCGGTGCGGCGCCCTGGGCCTGCGGTGCGTCTTGCGCGGCGGCGGAGCCGGTTCCGACCAGGCCGGACAGGGCGGTGCCCGCGGCCACGGTCAGAGCCAGCGCTCTGAATCGGAGTTGCATCGGGTGGTGCTCCCTCGCTTCACTCGGCGTCGCCCCTCGGGTGACCCGCGACGCCACCGCGCGAGGCTTTCACTCGTTCGTGTTCGGCAACACCCGCAGAACGGAGGATTCGTGTCCGGCGAACAGTTCCTTCCCGGCCTCGAACTGTCCCGGCGCTTCTACCGCGAGGCCGTCGAACCGCTGGTCCGCGAGCACTTCGGGGAGGTGCCGCACAGCGCGGCGCGGATCGGCCCCGGCTCGGAGGTGCTGGGCTTCGACACCGAGCGCTCCGCCGACCACGAGCGGGGGCCGCGGCTCCAGCTGTTCCTCGACCCGGACGACCGGCGCGCACCGCGCTGACCTGGTACCCGGACGACGTGTGGCGGCACGTGCCGGCCTGCCGGTGGCTGCGCGTGTCGCAGGAGGAGGCGTTCGTGGGCCGCTGCGGCGAGGTGGGCGACGAGCTGGGCTCGGCGGTCGTCGCCGCCCGGCTGGTGCGCGACCTGGTGCGGCTGCTGCTGGACCGCCGCCGGCCGCCGTGCCCGAAGTGGCCGGGCAGCGCGTTCGCCCGGTACGCCGACCTGGTGCCGGTGCTGCGGGCGGTGCCGACCACGCGCCCGGACCGGACCAGGGCGCTGACCGGGGCGGGGCGCTGACCGGGTAAACCGGTTGCCCGGCGAACCCGCGGCGTTAGGCTCCGGGCAATGACCGAGAACGCGCTGACAGCGGCCGGGCAGGACTGGGAGGAGCAGGCGGCGAACTGGATCGCCTGGGTGCGCAGGCCCGGGTTCGACTCGTACTGGCGCTACCGGGACGCGTTCTTCGAGCTGGTGCCCGACCCCGGCCGGGCGACCCTGGACCTCGGCTGCGGCGAGGGCCGGGTGTCCCGCGACCTCGTCGGACGGGGGCACCTGGTCACCGGCGTCGACGCCTCGCCCGCGCTGCTGGCGGCGGCGCGGCAGGCCCACCCGGAGGGGCGGTACCTGCCGGCCGACGCGGCGGACCTCCCGTTCCCGGACGGCGGCTTCGACCTGGTCGTCGCCTACAACGTGCTGATGGACGTCGACGACATGCCGGGCGCCGTCGCCGAGGTCGGCCGGGTGCTCGAACCGGGTGGCCGGCTCTGCCTGGCGATCACCCACCCGATCACGAACACCGGCAGCCGCCGCGACGGCGTGTTCGTCCTCGACCGCCCGTACTTCGGCCGCCACCGCTTCGAGGACGAGGTCGAGCGGGACGGGATGCGGATGAGGTTCACCGGCTGGAACTACCCGCTGAGCGCCTACACCGAGGCCCTGGAGGCGGCCGGCCTGCTCGTCGAGGCCCTCCGGGAGCCGCGGGTGGGCGACGACGCGGTCCCGTGGCACCTGTGGATCAGGGCGGTGCGCCCGCGCTGACGG
>NZ_JBPKJK010000320.1:0-2968 GCF_051756985.1 Saccharothrix sabaoui | reverse complement strand
CGGCGGCCCTCCCGGTGATCACCCGCAGGGTTGTCGTACCCCGGTGGGATCATCCGGGCGTGCAGAAGATGAGCGCCGACGTCGCACGCCGCATCGCCCTCGGGGCGCAGGGCTTCGCCGATCCCCGCCCGACGGGCGCGCCCACCCGGCGGCACCTCCAGAAGGTGCTGTCCCGCGTCCGGCTGCTCCAGCTCGACTCGGTCAACGTCGCCGTGCGCGCGCACTACATGCCGCTGTTCTCCCGCCTCGGGTCCTACGAGCCGGCGCTGCTGGACGACGCGGCGTGGGCGCACAGCCCGCGCCGGCCGAGGCTGCTGGTGGAGTACTGGGCGCACGAGGCGAGCCTGGTGCCGGTGGAGGACTGGCCGCTGTTCCACTCCGGCGCCAAGCGCCAGGGCTGGTGGCGCAACTACGCGACGGTGGTCGAGGCGTCGCCGGGGCTCGTCGACGACGTGCTGGCGGTGGTGGGGGAGCTGGGGCCGCTGGGCGCGGGCGCGATCGAGAAGGCGCTGGCCGGCGGCGTGCCGCGGGCCAAGGACCACTGGGGCTGGAACTGGTCGGAGGTCAAGAAGGTCTGCGAGTACCTGTTCGGCTCGGGCGTGCTGACGACGGGCACCCGGCGCGGCTTCGAGCGGCTCTACGACCTGACCGAGCGGGTGCTGCCGGCCGACGTGCTGGCCCGCCGCG
Source organism: Saccharothrix sabaoui (assembly GCF_051756985.1). Lineage (NCBI taxonomy): Bacteria > Bacillati > Actinomycetota > Actinomycetes > Pseudonocardiales > Pseudonocardiaceae > Saccharothrix > Saccharothrix sabaoui. The sequence continues at coordinate 2,281 of NZ_JBPKJK010000320.1, read as the reverse complement.
TGGCGCCGGAGGAGGGCGCGCGGGAGCTGGTGGCGCGGGCGGCGACGGCGCTGGGCGTGGCCACCGAGCCGGACCTGCGCGACTACTACCGGCTCGACCCGGCGCGCAGCAGGCAGGCGGTCGCCGAGCTGGTGGACGCGGGCGTGCTGGAGCCGGTCGAGGTGCGCGGCTGGACCGCGCCCGCCTACAAGCACGTGGAGGCGCGCGTGCCGCGCCGGGTCCTGGGCCGGGCGCTGCTGTGCCCGTTCGACCCGCTGATCTGGGAGCGGGCGCGCACCGAGCGCATCTTCGACTTCTTCTACCGCATCGAGATCTACGTGCCCGCGCCGAAGCGGGTGCACGGCTACTACGTGTTCCCGTTCCTGCTGGACGGCGAGCTGGTGGGGCGGGTCGACCTCAAGGCGGACCGGGCGGCGGGCGTGCTGCGCGTGCAGTCGGCGTTCTCCGAGCCGACGGCGGACGTGGGCCGGGTGGCGGTGGAGCTGGCCGCCGAGCTGCGGCACATGGCCGACTGGCTGGAGCTGGACGACGTGGTCGTGGCGCCGCGCGGCGACCTGGCGCCCGCGCTGTCGGCGGTGGTGCGATGACCTGCCGGGGGATGACCCTGCCGGGGGGATGACTCCGGTGGAGTGACAAATAGTGAAATCTGTCAGCTGATGGGGCAGAGTGGGGTCATGACCGACTCCACTCCCCGGGTCACCCGCGAACGGCGGCTCGGCCGCGACCTCCGCGTCTCCGCGCTCGGCCTGGGCTGCATGGGCATGTCCGACCTGTACGGCCCGGCCGACGAGGCGGAGAGCGTGGCGACGATCCACGCCGCGGTCGACGCGGGCGTGACGCTGCTCGACACCGGCGACTTCTACGGCATGGGCCACAACGAGATGCTGATCCGCCGCGCGCTGGCCGACCGGCGGCGCGAGGACGTGGCGATCAGCGTGAAGTTCGGCGCGCTGCGCGACGCGGACGGCGGCTGGCACGGCAACGACGGCAGGCCCGAGGCCGTGCGCAACTTCCTCGCCTACACCCTGCGCCGGCTGGGCACCGACCACGTCGACGTCTACCGCCCGGCCCGCCTCGACCCCGCCGTGCCGATCGAGGACACCGTCGGCGCCATCGCCGAGCAGGTCGAGAAGGGGTACGTGCGGCACATCGGCCTGTCCGAGGTGGGCGCCGAGACCCTGCGCCGGGCGCACGCCGTGCACCCGATCACCGACCTCCAGATCGAGTACTCGCTGATCTCGCGCGGCGTCGAGCGGGACATCCTGCCGACCGCGCGCGAGCTGGGCATCGGCGTCACCGCCTACGGCGTGCTGTCGCGGGGCCTCATCTCCGGCCACTGGACCGCGTCCCGCCGGATCGCCGACTTCCGCGCGGCCTCGCCGCGCTTCCAGGGCGACAACCTCGACCACAACCTGGCGCTGGTCGAGGCGCTGCGCGCGGTCGCCGCCGCCAAGGGCGCGTCCGTCGCCCAGCTCGCCATCGCCTGGGTGCTGTCGCGGGGCGACGACGTCGTGCCGCTGGTGGGCGCGCGCCGCCGCGACCGCCTCGCCGAGGCCCTGGGCGCGCTGGAGGTGGAGCTGACCCCGGCCGACCTGGCCGCCGTCGAGGCCGCCGTGCCCCCCGACGCCGCCGCCGGCAGCCGGTACGCCGAAGCGCAGATGGCCCACCTCGACAGCGAGCACTGACCGGGCGGGCACAATCACCGGACCCACCCGGACCTGGAGGACGCCGTGGCCGAAGCACTCACCGCGGAGACCATCCTCGGCGCGACCGAGGACGTCCTGCGGCGCTTCGGCCCGGCGAAGGCCACCGTGGTGGACGTGGCGCGGGTGCTGGGCGTGAGCCACGGCAGCGTCTACCGGCACTTCCCGACCAAGGCGGCGCTGCGCGAGGCGGTGACCCAGCGCTGGCTCGACCGCGCCCACGCGGGCCTGGCGGAGCTGGTGACCGCGCCGACCGACCCGCCGCGCCGGCTGCGCGACTGGCTGGCCGCCCTGTTCGACGCCAAGCGCCGCAAGGCGCTGGGCGACCCGGAGCTGTTCGCCACCTTCCAGGTCCTGGTGGCCGAGAACAGCCGGGTCGTGTCCGCCCACGTGACCGCGCTGGTCGACGACCTGACCAAGATCGTGCAGGCGGGCGTCGACACGGGCTGCTTCACCACCCCGGACCCGGCCCGCGCCGCCCGCGCGGTCCTCGCCGCCACCGCCCGCTACCACGACCCGGCGCACGCGTCGACGTGGTCGGGGGCGGACGTGGACGACGAGTTCGAGGCGGTCGTGTC
>NZ_JBPKJK010000319.1:0-2969 GCF_051756985.1 Saccharothrix sabaoui | reverse complement strand
TCCTCGCCGGCGTTGGTGGCCGCCGCCGCTGCCGCCGAGTAGGCGCGCGCCGCCTGCTGACCGGCGAGTGACGCGGCCGTGGCGGCACGGGAGGCGGCGTTGGCCGCCACCCACGCAGCGTTGCTGGCCGCGTTCGCCGCGCCGACCGCGTCCCGGGCGGCGTTCGCGGCACTGGCCGCGGCATCGGCGGCGCGACCGGCCTGGCGCGCGGCTTCCTCCGCGTTGCCCTGGGCGTTCTGCGTGGCCTGGCGGGCCTTCTCGGCCACCTCCTTCGCCAGCTGCGCCTCGCGCACCGCGCGGTCGGACGCCTGCTTGGCGGCCTCGGTCTCGCGCATCGCCTGGTCACCGGCGTCCTGCGCGACGCCCGCCAGCTCCGCGACCGACGCGAGTTCGAGGTCACGGGATTGGGCGATGGCGAAGTCGTGGTCGATGAACTGGGTGAACGCGGCGATGGTGCCCTCGTCGAGCACCTGCTGCGCCTTCTCCCGCACCCGCGGGCCGCCGACCGCCCGGAGCTGGTTGACGCGGATGCGGAGGTCGAGCTGGTGCGGCGCCTCCCAGTCGGTGTCCAGGAACCGGCGCATCACCTCCGAGGAACCGGAGTCGAGCGCCTCCTGCGCTTCCTGCCGCAGGTTCGGTCCCGCGGTGTACTGCATCTGGTTGACCCGGACCCGCAGGTCCAACGCCTGCTCGGCGGGCACCCCGCTGTCGAGGAACGCGCGAAGCGCCTCGCCGGTGCCGGCGTCGAGCGCCCGCTTGGCGGCCGCCTCGACGGCGGGTCCCCCGGCGTTCAGGAGCCGGACGACCCGCTGCCGGTCGTCCTCCTCGGCCGCGCGCTGCCAACCGTTCGCCAGGAACCCGCTGATCTGGGCGTCGGTGCCGATGAGCACCTTCTCGGCTTCCGCCCGCAGCACCGGCCCGGCGACGCGCCACACTTCGACGAGCCGTTCGCGGTCGGTGGCCGTCGACGTGCTCGCCGGCGGTTCCTCCTGGGCGACGGCACCGTTCGGCGGCACCACCAACAACGTCGAGACGAGCGCTGTGACCAGCGCGAGGGCAGTTCTCCGCCTACCCGTACGGATCTTCACCACATTCCCCCTCCAGCACGGGGGCCACCTCGCGCGAGGTGGCCCCCTGTTCACGGTGCGATCTCCCGGCACCGGTTCGCGCCGGGCACGGTGGCCCGACCAGGCCCGACCGGCTTGCCGGCGACCGCCGTCAGCGGAGTGGCACCCACTCCGACGACGGCGGTCCCGCGTCTCACGCGATCTCTTCCCAGACCTGGTCGGCGTAGTTGGGCTCGCAGATCTGCTCGGTCACCTCGGCGCCGTTGTTGGGCGTGCCGTGCCACACGGCCAGGCACAGGCCCGTCACGGCGTTGCGCAGCTGCACGCCGTTCGACAGGCGGTTGACCTGCCACGCCTGGAGCCCGTTCGCGGCGTTGCAGTCCTGGACCGGCACCGTCGTGCCGTAGGTGTCCGCGGTGGTCCGCGCCGAGATGCAGCGGTCGGAGACCGGGTTGCGCAGGGCGAAGCCGCCGGTGACCGGCTTCAGCTCCCACGCCTGGTCGTAGTACTGCGGGAAGCAGTCGTACTGCTTGACCGTGGTCCCGGCCTGGGGCTCGAAGGAGAACTGGATCATGCAGCGGCCCGTGTAGCGGTTCTTGAACATCGCGGTGCGGCCGCCGATCTGCTGACGGACCCAGCTGTCGAGGTCGTCCACGCGGCTCGCGGTCCCCCCGGTGCGGGTGTCGGTCTCGCCGAAGCAGCCGCCCTGCCACGACCTGCTGCCGACCGCGACGAGTTCGGCGACGCCGTTGGCCTCCCGCACCAGCGGGGCGCCCGCGTCCCCCTTGCACAGGCCGGTACCGGACACGCCGGTGATCGCCAGTTCACCGGCGGTCGACGTCCCCGCGGAGAACGACGAGGCGTGGAGCGCGTCGTTGGCGAACGTCTGCCGGGTGCGGCCCCACCCCACCGCCTTGAGCACCTCGCCGGTCGTCGCCGCGGCCGTCGCCAGCTTGAGCTTGGGCAGTTCCATGACGGGGTACTTCAGCCGGGCCAGCGCCAGGTCCCGGTCCGCGCGACGGGCGACCTGGGTGACCTGGCGGGTGACACCGGTGGTCTGGCCCGCCAGGGTGCGGCCGATCGCGATGTCGACCGCCTTGCCCTCCGGCAGGCAGCTGCTCGCGGTGATCACCCAGTACGGGTCGACCAGCGTGCCGGTGCAGCTCAGCTCCGAGCCGACGGTGATCTTCGCGACGTAGGGGCGCGCGCCGTCGGCGACCGGGGTGCCGTCGACCACCGCGGCGGCGGGCACCGTCAAGGCCGCGCCGGCGAGGGCCACGGCGGCGACTGCGAGGAAACGCTTCTTCACGGCTTGATCTCCAGTCGCAGAAGGGTCGAGGGTTCGCCACCGGGGACGCCGATACCCACCTGGGCGCTGCCGTCCGGGTCGAGTTCGACGGTCTTGCGCTGGCCGGACTCGCCGATCACCTCGGCCGTGCCCTTGTGCCCGGCGCCGGGTGCGCGGCCGTCGCCGCGGATCTCGAACACGTCGGGCAACATCAGCGTCAGGTAACCCGAGGCGCCGGTCACCTTGAAGCAGACCCTGCCGTCCTCCTGCATGCCGACGGACAGGTCCGACGAGTACACCTCGATCAGCTGCACCGGGCCGCTCGGCGGCTGCGAGCAGTCCGCGTAGATCACGTGCCCGTCACCGGAGACCAGTTTGACGTTGTCCTCGACCTCGATCCGGTCTCTGCCTGGATAGGCGAAGTCCTCCACCAGTGACTGCTGCTCGTCGGCGGCGATCGTCTGGTCGGCCTGCGCCGCGAAGACGCCACCCGACACCACCGCACCGGCCGCCAAGGCGGTCACAACAGCGCGCGACCACGATTTCATGCGTCGATACCTCCGGTTTTCGTTGATTTCGGGCAGGGGGCTGCCCGGGGATCTCCACGTCGAAAT
>NZ_JBPKJK010000318.1:0-3165 GCF_051756985.1 Saccharothrix sabaoui | reverse complement strand
AGGCGGCCGGCCCATGGGTGCCCCGGGTGGGGCACCCCGCCTTCGTGTCGACCGGTTACACGAGGCTGGTCGCCAGCCACCAGTACGGCAGGCCACCCACGAGCAGGCCGACGACGGTGCCGGCGGTGACCTGCGGCGTCGTGTGGTCGCCCAGCTCGACCCGGGACCACGCGACCAGCACCACGGCGAGGCCGACGAGGGCGAGCCACGGCCCGTAGGCGACCGCGAGGATCACCGCCGCCCCGGCGGCGACGGCCGCGTGCATCGAGATCTTCCACCCCCGCGCGCCGCGCACGGGCAGGGCGAAGGTGATGGCGATGCTGACCACCAGGGTGGCGAACATCGCCAACGAGAGCGCGACCATCTCCTTCGGCGCACCACCGAGCAGGAGCGCGGCGATCCCGACGCCGAGCGACGTGGTGCAGGCGATGAACGGGACGACCCGCCCCTCGCGGTTGGTCACGTGGTGGCTCTCCCACCGGCCGCGTCGAGCGCCCCGGATGATGATCGCCATCGGGATGACGGAGCCGGTGATCCCGACGACGAGCCCCCACAGCAGGGTGCGCGGGACGTCCCCCGTCGCGTGCCAGGCGATCAGCAGGGGAAGCGCCAGCACCCACACCCAGGGCGCGAGCACCTCGGTGGCGAGCCGCGCGACGCGTCGGCGCAGGGGCTTGCTCGTGGCTTCAGCGGACGTGGTCATGCTGTTCCCGGAACTCCTTGACGGCGTGGCTCACGACTTCCGAGCCGGTGAAGGCGTCCGCGATTCGGACGAGCTGGGCGACGTCGTCCGTCGCTCCGACGACGATGGGTGCGGTGGTGATCGGCGGCAGGTCCCGCCGCCTGGCTTCGAGCGCAACCGCGATGGCCGCGGCTTCGGCGGTCGCGCGTGCCTCCTCCTCGGACAGGCCGAGTTCGTCGGCTCGGCGTCGGACGCACGTCTCGACCTCGGGGTCGAGGTAGGCGTGCAGGGGACCGATGAGCACGTCGCGGATCTCGGTGACGCGGATGCGGAGCCGGTCACCGCGGCTGAGGCGTAACCGTGGGAGACCGCGGTCTTGTCGGAACCGGGCCGCCCAGCACGACCAGGCTGCGGAACGGGGCACGGGTGTGCAGACCGACCAGATCGTCGACCGATCCGGTCTTCTCCTCGCCGACGGGCGGCGAAGCTCTCCAGCGCAACTCCAGGCGGGGTTTCTCCGAGTAGCGCCGGAACGCCTCGGCACCCAGCCTGGTCGCTGTCCGCGCGGCGAGTTCGTCGGCGACTTCCCGCGGTGATCTCCTCGGCGGGACCGCGGGCCACCGCCGTCCCCGCCCACGGGCGATCGAGGCGACCCGCTCCGGTGCTCCACGACCGGGGTGCCCGACACCTGTCACGAGCAGAACGGCGACGAGGGCCGCCCCCACACCCGCCGTACCGGAGCCGGCGTGCTTCTCCAACGACGTGCCGCCCCGGTCACCACCATGCGCCGTGGGTCGCCGGGGTGACGGTCGTGCCCGCGACTTTCGTGCCCTCATCGTGCAGGGCCTCGGTGAGATCAGCCCCGCTCAGGTCCGCCCCGCTCAGGTCCGCCCCGCTGAGGTCGGCGCCGCGCAGGTCGGCTCGCCTGAGGTCGGCATTGGCCAGGTTCGCGCCGTAGAAGTACGCCGCCGCGAGGTCTGCGCCGGAGAAGTTGGCGGGACTCAGGTCGGACCGCTCGAACGTGGCCCTGGCCAGCCGGGCGTCGACGAACTCACCCGTGCGCAGGCAGGTGCGCCGCAGGTCGATGCGGACGCTGTTGTCCGAGGTGGGGTCGCGGCGACCCAGGACGCGGATCGCCGCCTGGAGGTCAGGGCTGAGCGCCTGGTGCGGACAGGTGATGGGGCTGTACGAGTCCGCGGTGGTCGTGGTGGGGGCGGTGGTGCGGCTGTCAGCGCCCCCGGTTCGGCCGTCAGCGCTCGTGGTCGAGTTCGCGGAACGCCTCGGTCAGCGCGCCGAGGTAGGTGGTGTCGGTGGTCGTCGACCTGCGCCGCGTGCCGATCGCGGTGCGGCTGGGCGGCGGTTCCACCGTCTCCCACGCCCGGTGGTCGCCGATGTCGTCGCGGCAGCGGATCACGATGGTGGTGGCCGGGAGGGTCAGCTCGTGCTCGTGGACGCGGAAGGGCGCGACGTCCTCCTCCAGGCCGGTGCCCTCCAGCACCGCCAGCAGGACCGCGGCCCGGCCCAGGGCGGCGCGGTGGGCGTACTCGTCCTGGTCGGGCGGCGGCAGGACGATGACGACCCGCGACTGGAGGTGGCGGCGGGCGATCTGGCGCACCTCCCAGGCGAAGCCCTCGCCGAAGTCCCGGTCCGGGGGCAGCACGAGCACGATGACGCGGGCGTTGCGGATCAGCCGCAGCGCCACGGTCTGCCACTCCTCGTCCCCGACGCGCACCAGGACCGGGCCGGGCGGGGCGAACGCGGTGCGCTGGTCGACGATGCCGCAGGTCGGCAGGTCGAGCGCGGACCGGGCGGCGGCGGTGACGACCTGCTCGACGGTCGCGTTGCGGGTGAACGGCTGACCGCCGACGCGCTGCTTGCGGCCCATCGCCCTGGGCAGCACGACCTGGCCGTCCCGCCCGAAGGGCCGCAGCACGAGGCAGAAGTCCCGGCCGGAGCCCAGCAGGTCGGGCAGGTACTCCTCGTGCCGCGGGGTCGCCGACGACCGGGTGTACCGGGTGGCGCCGACGACGATCATGACCAGGCCGGAGAGCGCCATGCCGAGCACCGCGCCGCTGCGGGCGACGGCCTCCCAGCCGTCGAGCGACAGGAGCGCGGCGCCCACCACCAGTCCGGCACCCAGCACCAGCAGCCCCCGGACCCCGGTGAACCGGTAGAACCGCAGCAGAAGCGCTTTCACCTCCGGGCCTCCCCCAGTCGACCGCTCACCGGGGACGTCGACCGACGGGGCCGCGCCGTTACCGGTGGGGACGCGGGCACGTCCCCACCGGCCCGGTTCGGCGGGGCCCGGTCAGCGGAGCGCGGTCAGCGGGGCGCGGTGGTGGGTCCGACCGGGCGGGCCGGCGGCAGCACGTCGCGCATCGACCTCATCACCGTCAGGTCCGGGTCGACCTGCTCGACCAGCGGCTGCGCGGTGAGCACCACCGGTGGCGCCAGGACCGGCGCGGGCTCGGGCGTGACCGGCA
>NZ_JBPKJK010000317.1:0-3229 GCF_051756985.1 Saccharothrix sabaoui | reverse complement strand
GTGCCGTGGAGCCGGGTAGGGCGGGGTCACGCGACGGGCGCGGCCTCCTGCTTCACCTCGGCGATGTCGAGGCTGCTGCGCAGCTTCACGGGCTTGAGCAGCAGGGCCGCGACGACGCCCACGACGCCGATGGCCGCCGAGATGAGGAAGATGTGCCCGGTGGCGTCGCCGTAGGCGGCGCGCACGATGTGCTGCACGGCGTCCGGCAGGGCGGCGATGTTGAGGCTGCCGCCGCCACCACCGGCGGCCGGGATGCCCGCCGCGGTCAGGTCGCGGGTGATGGCCTCCTCGACCCGGCGCGCCAGCACGGCGCCCAGGACGGACACGCCGATCGTGCCGCCGAGCGAGCGGAAGAACGCGACGGTCGAGCTGGCCGCGCCGATGTCCTTGAGCGGCACGGTGTTCTGCACCGCGAGCACGAGGTTCTGCATGGTCATGCCGACCCCGATGCCGACCAGCAGCATCGCGCCGCCCACCAGCACCAGCGAGGTCTCGTGGTCGATCTGGCCGAGCGCCAGGAACCCGAGGACCAGCGCGACCGCGCCCGTCACGATGTAGGGCTTGACGTTGCCGGTCTTGGTGATGAGCCGGCCGGCGATGATCGAGGAGCCGAGCACGCCCGCCATCATCGGGATGGTCAGCAGGCCCGCCTCGGTGGGCGTGTAGCCGCGGCCGATCTGGAAGTACTGGCCGAGGAACACCGCGCCGCCGAACATCGCCATGCCGACCGCGAGGCTGCCCAGGATGGCCAGCGCCGTGGTGCGCTGCTTGACGATCCCGAGCGGCACGACCGGCTCCGCGGCCCGCGCCTCGACGGCCACGGCCGCGCCCAGCAGCACGACCGACCCGCCGACCATGGCGAAGGTCTCCCACGACAGCCAGGCGAACGAGGAGTCGACGAACGAGATCCAGACGAGCAGCACGCTCACGCCGGCCGCGATCAGGGCCGCGCCCAGGTAGTCGATCTTCACGTTCTCGCGCCGGGCCGTCTGCACCTTCAGGGTGGCCTGGAGCACGAACAGGGCGATCACCGCGACGGGCACGCCGATGAAGAAGCACCAGCGCCAGCCGAGCCACGACGTGTCCACGATGAGGCCGCCCAGCAGCGGGCCGCCGACGGTGGCCAGCGCCATGACGCCGCCGAGGTAGCCGTTGTACCGGCCACGCTCGCGCGGCGGGATCATCGCCGCGATCACGACCTGCACGAGGGCCTGGAGGCCGCCGACGCCGATGCCCTGGAACGCGCGGGCGGCGATGAGCTGGCCGGCGCTCTGCGCGAAGCCGGACACGATCGAGCCCAGGATGAACAGGACGATGGCGGCCTGCACGAGTGACTTCTTGTTGAACAGGTCAGCGAGCTTGCCCCAGATCGGGGTGGTGGCGGTCGCGGTGAGCAGCGTCGCGGTGACGACCCAGGTGTACTGGGTCTGCGAGCCTTCGAGCGCGCCGATGATCTGCGGCAGCGCCGTCGAGACGACGGTGCCGCTGAGCATCGCGACGAACAGCACCAGCAGGAGGCCGCTGAGGGCTTCCATCACCTGCCGGTGGCTCATCGCACCGGTACCGGTGCTCGTGGTGGCGGGTGCGCTCATCGCGCGGCCTCCCAGGTGGAGCTCAAGGCTCCTTCGACGTTGGTGGTCAGGCGCCCGAGCGCGGACGTCAGCGCCTCGACCTCTTCGGGGGTCCAGTCGGCAAGCGCGCGGCCGAACAGCTCGTCGTACCAGCTCCGGGCCTCGTCGAGCGCGGCCCGGCCGCGGTCGGTGACGACGAGGATGCTGGCGCGGCCGTCGGCGGGGTCGGCCCTGCGCTCGACCAGGCCGTGGGCCACGAGGGCGGCGACCGCCCGGCTGACCGTGGACGGGTCGAGGCCCGCCCGGATCGCCAGCTCCTTCGCGTGGCACCCGGTGGGCTCGCCCTGGCCACCGGCCCGGGCGATGAGCGTCAGGGTGCCGAGCAGCCCGCTGGGGACCGACCGGTGGCGCTCGGAGCCGAGCTGCTTGACCAGGCGCACGACCTTCATCAGGTCGCGCAGCCGGGCCTCCAGCTCCTGCACGACGACGTCCACGTCGGCCTCCCTCCGCATTGCTTGCCACATACAAGTATTCACCAAACTTGCGCGTTGTGCAAGTTTGCCCAGTGGGCACTTTCGGTAGGCTCGGTCGTGATGGACGGTCTGCGGGAGCGCAAGAAGTCGGCCACGCGCCTGGCCCTGCACGAGGCGGCGCTGCGGCTGGCGCTGGAGCACGGCCCCGACCGGGTGACGGTCGAGGCGATCGCGGACGCCGCCTCGGTGTCCCGGCGCACGTTCTCCAACTACTTCGCCGGCAAGGAGGAGGCGATCTTCTACGGCGACCTGCTCCGTCTGCGCCACCTGGTGGACCTGGTCCGGGCCCAGGCGCCCGCCCCGCCGCGCGCGGTCCTGGCCAGGGCGGCGGCGGACCTCGTCGGCGAGGGCTTCGACCCGGTCTGGCTGACCAGGCGGCGCGAGCTGGGCGGGCACCCGAGCCTGGTCGCGCACCAGGTCGCGACCTACGCCGTGGTCGAGCGCGACCTCGTCGCGGAACTGCTCCGCCGGTCCGGCGACGACGACGTGCTGCGCGCCCGCGTGCTCGCCGCGACGTTCCTGGCCGCCCTGCGCGCCGCCACGCAGCACTGGCTGGAGCACCCGGACCGGCCGCCGGCCGACGTGGTGGCCGAAGCGCTCGCCTGACCGCGCGGGCGCGTGGCAAAAATATTGCACGTCGTGCACGTCTTGGTACGGTGGGTGACCACGACGCCGAACGACGACGCCGAACGACGACCCGGCCGCGTGCCGGGCCGGGGACGGACCAGGCGATGACCACCGCTTCCCAGGACCGACGCCCGAGCAACCCCCGCACGGCCCTGCGCCTGCCGCGCGAGCTGACCGACCGCGTGAGCGGGCCGTTCGACCCGCCGGACGCCCTCGTCCGGCTGAGCGGCGAGGGCCCGGTGCACCGGGTCACGATGCTCGACGGCGACCCGGCGTGGCTGGTGACCGGCCACGAGGAGTCCCGCGCGCTGCTCGCCGACCCGCGGCTGAGCTCCGACCGGTTCCGCAGCGAGCGGATGCTGGCCAAGCTGCCCCCGGCGCTGCGCGCCCGGATGACCGACCCGCGCCTGCGCGCGGGCAACTTCATCACCGCGGACCCACCCGAGCACACCCGCTACCGCAGGCTGCTGACCGGCCAGTTCACCGTGCGGCGGATGC
>NZ_JBPKJK010000316.1:0-3231 GCF_051756985.1 Saccharothrix sabaoui | reverse complement strand
GCGCGTTCGGCGACGGGACCGTGACGGGCCAACCACCCGGAGTGATAGTTGAAAAGGATTATCATATCAATTAGCGTGGTCGCACCAGGCTCCACCGAAAGGGAGAGATGCGGTCCCGCACAGCGAAGTCCCACCCACGCGCGCCCCTCGCCGCGAAGATCACGCGTGCCGCGACCGCCTTCCTGATCACGATGTCGGCCTCCGGCGCGACGGCGACGGCCGAGGAAGGGCCCGCGCCGACCCCACCGCAGCGGCAGCTGCTCGCGACCGGCCACGCCGACCTGGTGTCGGTGTTCCTCGAAGCGGGATCGCTGGTCGTGGCGGGACAGTCCGATGTGGACCGGACGGCCACCCGGTTCGACCCCGCGCGCACCACCGTGAACGTCACCGACGCCGCACTGCGGCCCGCTCCGGGCTCCGCGGCCCACGCCTTCCTCGGCGTCCCGGCCGGCGCGCCGGTCCACGTGCTCCCGCAGGCGTTCCGACCCGGGGTGCTGTGGGCGGGCTGGAACACCGGGTCCGTGCCGCGCGGCGCACTGGCCGGCGACGCGGTGGACATCACCCTGCGCGAGGTGCGCGGGCCCGGCCGGGTCGAGGTCTACCTCAGCGGTGTCGAGGGGCCCGAGCGGGTCTGGAGCTCCCACGACCCCGGCCTGCGGACGCTGCGCGCGGCGGTGCCGACGCACGCGCACGCCAACTGGGCGTTCACCGCGCCGGGCGTCTACGAACTGGAGTTCACCGCCTCCGCCACCACCTCGTCGGGCGAACCGCTGACCTCCGCCCCCGCGCGCTACGCCGTCGTGGTCGGCCCGCTCGCGACCGCGGCGACCACGACGGCGCTGGACGTGGCGGACACCGCCGGCGGGCTGCGGCTCACCGGCCGGGTGACCGGCGGACCCGCGCACCTGCACGGCGGCGTCCCGACCGGGTGGGTCGAGTTCCACGCCCACCACGCCACCCGCGACGAGGTCGTGGGCCACGCGGCGGTGGACGGCGGGCAGGCCGTGCTGGAGGTCCCCGACGCCACCGCCGTCGCCTACGGCGCGCGGTTCGTGCCGGCGGTCGCGGACCTGGTGGCGCCCTCGTGGTCGGCCGCGGTCGCCAACCCGCGGGCTCCGCCGGGCGCGGTCGTGGTCGGGGTGCGCGACCGCTACGTCGTCGGGGAGACCGTCACCGCCACCGCGCTGGTCACCCCGGCCCGCCCCGGTCACACCGTGTCGTGGTGGACCAGGCGGGGCGCGACCCCCACGCCGCGCGGAACCGGCGAGTCCCTGGGTCTCGTGGCCACCGCCGACCTCGACGGGGCCGAACTCGGTTTCGACCTGGTGGACGCCGGGGGCGACACCGCGACCTCCTCCCGCGCGGTCACCCTCCGCGTCGATCCCGCCGTCCCGCCGACCACTGCCCCGCCGACCACTGCGGTGCCCACCACCGCACCGGGCCCACCGACCGACACCCCGGCGCCCCCACCGCCCCCGACCGGTCCCGCGGCGTCGTGCGTCCGGACCGGGGTCACCCAGACCCCGGCGGCAGGCCCGGGCCACGACTTCCCCGTATCCGATCCGGTGTGGACAGTCCCGCTGAGCCGGTCCCCCGGTGTGCCGCGGTCCTCCTTCAGCGGCACCGCGGACGGCCGGGGGTGCGCGCCCGGCGCGCCCGGCGCGCCCGGCCTGGCGAGCACCGGCCTGGACGGCGAGCACCTGCTCGGCCTGGCCGTCGCCGCCGCCCTGCTGATCCCGCTCGGCCTGCTCCTGACCGGCCTGGCCACCGTGGCCGCGGCCCGCCGACGTTCCTGAACCACCCACGAGGAAGGAGTCCCTTCCCGTCCGACGTCCCCGGACGTCGTCCCCACCGCGCCGCGCCCTCCCGGGCCCGGCCAGAACCGAGGAAGAACCGTGAACGCAGTGCAAGACCGCAGGACCAAGAGCCGGGCGGGGCGGTACACCGCCACCCTGGCCTCGGTCACCGCCCTGGGGCTCGCCCTGGGCTCCCTGACCGGGACCGCCCACGCCGAAGCCGCCTACGCCGACAAGCAGGTCGTGTCCGAGGGCCACGTCGACGTGTTCTACGTCGACGTCGTGGACTCCGCCCACACGCTGGTGGCGCACACCGCCGCCGGCAACGTCGCTCCCGCCGACCTGGTGATCCAGGCCAAGCCGTCGGTGGCCGCGCGCACGGTCGGCGCGACCATCGCCGGACTGCCCGGCTGGAAGCCGCAGGGCGAGACCTACTACCTGCTGCCCCAGACGTCCCAGGCGGGTCAGGTGTTCGGCGGCTTCGGCCACAGCCCCGCCGTGGCCGAGGGCACGTCGGTGACCTACGCCCTCGACTCGGTGCAGGGCCCCGGCGCGTTCGCGCTGTGGCAGAACGGCGAGGACGGCCCGAACGTCTTCCTCGCCTCCGCCGGGGACGGGCCGAAGTCGTTCACCAGCACGGCCGACCACGAGCACGTCAACTGGGGCTTCACCGAGCAGGGCGAGTACAGGGTGACCGTGCGCGCCGCGGTGACCCCGCCCGGCGGCACCGCCGAGCAGCTCCAGCCCGTCGTCTACACGTTCTTCGTCGGCGAGGAGCTGCCGCAGGACCCCGGCACCGACCCCGGCACCCCGGCCACGCAGCTGTCCGTCACCGGCCTGGCCGCGCACTACCACGCGGGCGGCGTCGCAGCCCTGACCGCCGTGCAGACCCCGTCCACCGGCGAGGAGCACTACCACTGGTTCACCCGTGCCGCCGGTGAGGCGGAGTGGTCGGTCGTGCCGGGTGCCCTGAGCGGCAAGTACGGCTTCGTCGTCCGCACCGCCGACGACGGCCGCGAGGTCAAGGCCGTGCTCTACGACCACGACCACCGGGTGATCGCCGAGTCCGCGCCGGTCGTCGTCGACGTCGACGACCACGGCAACGACCCGGTCAACGGCCCGACCATCAGCACGACGCTGAGCGCGCAGGAGGGCGTGCTGGCGATCAGCGTCGCGCCGGAGAACCGGGAGGTGGACCTGGGCGCGCTCACGCTCACCCCGGCCGCCGACCGCTACGCCGCCGCCGGCGCGCTCAAGCCGATCACCGTCACCGACACCAGGGCGGACAACCCCGGCTGGAACGCCTCCGGCCGGGTGCGCGCCTTCACCACGGTCGACGGGCAGCAGCTCGGCGGCAAGTACCTGGGCTGGACGCCCACCGTGCTGTCCGCCTCGGCCGACCAGACCGTGACCGCCGGTCCGCGGGTCGACCCCG
>NZ_JBPKJK010000315.1:0-3274 GCF_051756985.1 Saccharothrix sabaoui | reverse complement strand
TGTCGACCAGTTCCGGGCCGTCGACCAGGCGGTGGACGTGCCCGAACAACGAGCCCGCGCCGACGCCGCGCAGCTGGAGCTTGTCGCCGATCTCGATGACACGGGTGCCGGTCTGGGCTGCTCGCTGATAGAGCCGGGCCCGGTCGCGGTCGTCGGTGAGGTTGGCTTCGTCGACCACGAGCACGTCGACGCCGAGGAGCACCGTGCTGTCCGGGTCCTTGACGGTGCTCAGCAGCGAGGTCAGCGTCTTGGAGGGGATGCCGGATTCAGCTTGGAGGTTGCGGGCGGCGACGGCGGCGCTGGCCGCCCCCTGAATCACGTACCCGGCTGCCTCCAGGACCGTGCGCAGGGCGCGCAGCAGGGTGGTCTTGCCGGTGCCGGGGGCGCCGTTGACGGTGTCGATCAGGCGGCCGTCGGTGGCCAGGCGGGTCACGGCGGTGCGCTGCTCGTCGGAGAGCGGGTAGCCCTGGCCTGCCTCGACGGTGTCCAGGGCCATCTGCACCAGGTCCGGGTCGGTGACGCGGACCGGCGACTGGTCGGGGTGGCTGGCCTTCGCGGCGCGCAGGATGATCTTCTCGGCGTCGACGACGTCGGTGGTGGTGAACTGCTCGGCGTTGGCCATGTGCTGCGCGGCCAGGGACCGCTTCGCGCCCACCCCGTGCACCAGCTCCGCGCCTTGGGGCAGCCGGACGAAGTCCAGGTGCGCCAGGACCCGGTCGGTCATGGCCTCGATCTCCTCGGAAGATTCGTAGCCGCCGGGCATCGCGTCGGCGACGTGGCGCAGGGCGTCGGCGCGGGTGAAGCGTCGGCTGTGGGAAGTCAGCCCGACAGCCGGGTCGAGCAGTTGGCGCGCGATGGTCTCGGCGGTGACGACCGGCTCGGGTTCGGGCTGCCCGCCGTCTTCGGGTAGGTAACCGCCCGCGAGGACACGCCGCAGTTGCTCGGCGGGGTCGCGTCCGGCGGCCAGTTCCTGCCCTTGCCAGATGTCCTGGAGAGTGGCGTCCAGAGCGTCGATGTAGTCCCCTCGTGCCCGTCCCGGTGTGTGCTTGGGGCGGCGGGTCAGGCGGGCGGCGAGGTCCTGCTGGACCCGGGTCGCGGTCTGCGGGTCGTGTCCCAGATGGGTGAGCAGGGCGCGGATGTCGGTGTTGCGCTTGCTGAACTGCCGCAGTGTGGCATCGGGGATGCCTGCGATCTCCCAGCGTCCGGTGCGTTCGCTGCGGCGGTAGCGCACGCCGAACCGGGTGGTCATCTGGTAGCGGATCAGCGCGTGCACCATGTGCTGCACCACCGGGGCGTGGCGGATGAGGTCGCGGCCGCCGGCGGCGATGGTGCTCCACTTGCCGTCCTCGATACCGCGGGTCATGTTGGCCAGCGTGAGGTGGACGTGCCAGTGCGGATCACCGATGGGCATGCCCTCGACGGGCCGGGCGGTGCGTTCGACCATCGCCCAGCCCAGGAAACCCGTTCCCGGGACGGTGGCGGCGGTCTTGCCTTGGCCGTGTTTGCCGCGCATGCCGTAGGCGGTGCGGGTTTCGAGCCAGTCGAAGGTGCGCAGCACCTGCTGGAGGTACATCGGCTCCGCCTGCGCGGCAAGCTCCGGGGTGGCGATGGCCAGGAACACCGAGTCGCCCTTGGGGATGTCCACGGTGAGGTCGTAGGCGGCGTTGCCGGTGACGACCCGCCGCGGGACGCGCTTGTTGCGCGGCTTGCCGTTGCGGCCGGTGGTCTGGACGACGGTGAACAGGTTCGCCGTCGCTCGTGCGAAGGCTCCGGGCTGCCACACCTCGTCCGGTGCCAGTCCGACCGCGTCGAGGAGGAGACCGGCGTGGTCGGCGCGCAGGCGCGCGGTCTCGCCGTCGGCACGCCACACTCGTTCTACGGTGGCGAACATGTCGCGCAGCTTGCGCTCCGCGAGCACCTCCGACACCGGCACCCCGACTTGGGTGGCTATGCCGTGCACGGCGCGGACCAGTGGCGAGATCGGCAGCTTGGCGTCCTCGGGGACGGCCTTCTTGGGTTCCACCAGCACTTCGCCGGTGTGCGGGTGGCGTCCCGAGGCGAGGGCCCGTGCCCGGGGGAACTGGTCGCGGGTCAACGGGCTCAGTGGCGTGATGCCGACTTCGCGCAGCCCTTGGCCGATCCACAGCAGCGCCGAAGGACTGCCTTGCGGGTGTGTCGAGAGTGGTCGTTCGCGGTCGGCGCCGCTGCACGAGTCGAGTTCGCCGAGGCGGTAGTCGATCTCCACAGGGTTGAAGCCGATGGGCTTGACGTAGGCCAAGCGACTACCTCCCCACGCGGTGCTTCGGCGACGTCGCTGCGCGACCTGTCGCCTCTTCGGCTCTTGCGTGGGGGCCGAGATGACTACACCCGGGGCGTTGCCCGATGCGGAAACCTCGTGGATACCATAGTGCAAATTTGTTGATCTTGTAATGGCTTGTCGGTAGTTGGTGGGTCGGTGCCGACTTTTCGTTGAGCGAAAAGTACTCAAAGGACAGACGCGGTCGGGGGTGCCGTGGCCGTGTCTGTGCTGCTGTGGCAAGCGCGCTTTCTTCTGGAATTGTGGGGAATCGGCGTTTACGGTGGTGGTGCTCCCAGGGGGACTTTGTGACTGGAGGTCGGGGGCATGGCTGTGTCGGCGAAGGACATCGCTCGGCAGGTGGCGGAGGAGGACAGGCGGCGGGCGCGACTGCGGACGACGGCGATCCGGGATGTCGTGCGGGCCGCTGAGGCGGCCGAGGATGTGGAGCGCGGCAGCGACGAGCGGATCACGGGACTGCGGAAGCGGCACCGTGAGCGGGTTGCTGCGTTGCGCGAGCAGCTCGGGGAGGACATCGAGGCTGAGCGGGCGAAGAAGCAGATGGCTCGGGTGGGTCTGGCGGAGACGGTGACGGCGGCGCTGGAGGTGTTCGACGAGGTGGAGTTGGCGCGCTACACCGGGATGTCCGATCAGATGGTCGCTTCGCTGGTGCGTTTGGCGCGGTCGGCCTCGTCTGGTGGTGGGTCGGACGAGTCGGACGAGGAAACCGATGGTGCGGGCGGCGACGGTGAGGATGTCACCGAGGTGGGTGTCGATAGTGAGCCGGACGTGGTGGGCGATTCCGGCCGACTCGTGTCGACCGACGTGGAGCCGTCGGGCGATGACGGTCTCGGGAGTGCTCGTGCGGTCGGCGGGGGGCACCGCATTGGTGCGGGAGGCGTGGAGGTAGGCGGGGGTGAGTACCCGCCGCAGGCGGGTTCGATGTCGCCGTGAGGCGGTCGGGGGTGGGTGGGTGGG
>NZ_JBPKJK010000314.1:0-3444 GCF_051756985.1 Saccharothrix sabaoui | reverse complement strand
TCAGAACGTCAGCTTCCACGAGTTGATGTAGCCCGTGTCGGCGTTGTAGACGTCCTGCACCTTGAGTCGCCACGTGCCGTTGGCGACCTCGGAGGAGGCGTTCACGGTGTAGGTGGTGTTGACGTTCGGCGTGCTCGAACCGCTGGAGTTCTTCAGCCGGTAGGTGGAGCCGTCCGGCGCGACCAGGTCGATCACCAGGTCGCCGCTGTAGCTGTGCACGATGTTCACGCCCACCGCGAGGGCGGACGGGGCGTTGCCCGTGACGCCGGTGACGGCGACGTTGCTGTAGACGGCCGCGCCGGCGTCCGGGATGTTCACGTCGGCGGTGTTCTCGAAGACCTTGCCGGTGGGCGGGTTGGTGCCGCCGCCGAGGTCGGCCTTGGCCTGGTTGATGGCCGCCGCGAACGTGCTGACCTCGGTGTAGACGCCGGGGTTGTCCGGTCGCGCGCACCCGTTGCCGTGGCTGACGATGCCGACCTGCACCCACGCGCCCGCGTTGTCGCGCCGGAACATGGGGCCGCCCGAGTCGCCCTGGCAGGTGTCGACGCCGCCCTGCGGGAAGCCTGCGCACAGCTCGGCCGCCGGGATCAGGTCGGAGTAGTACGGGTCGGAGTTCTTGCAGGTGGTGTCGTCGACGTAGTCGACGTCGGCCTTGAGCAGGTAGCGGGACTGGCCGCCGCCCTCGCTCGTCGCGCCCCAGCCGGCCACCGTGAACACGCCGGTGTTGTAGGCGTTGGTCGTGGCGATCGGCAGCAGCGCCGCGCCGGTGATGGGGCTGGCCAGCTTGATGATCGCCCAGTCGCCGCCGGTGGCGGTGCCGTAGGTGGGCGCGCGGTGCACGTAGGTGGACGTGCGGGTGACCCGGCTCGTGCTCTGGAGGTCGACCACGCCGTAGGTGGCGGTGATCGAGGTGTTGTTGCCGGTGCGGCTGACGCAGTGCGCGGCGGTGAGCACGAGCTGGTCGGTCAGCATCGAGCCGCCGCAGCCCATCGACAGGCGGACCATCCAGGGGAACTCGCCCTGGGCGGCCCGGGTGCCGCCCACGACCTGGGGCGTGACGCCGCCCCCGTCCGTCGACGGCGGTGCGGCGAGCGCCTGGCCCGCGGCTGCGGCCAGGGTTGCGGCGACGCCCACGACCAGGGCGAGCGCCTTTCTCGTACCAGTGCGCACGGTGTTCCTTCCCGCGCCCGGCCGGGGTCGAGCTCGCAGGGTGGCCGGACGTCGAGTTCGCAGGGACTTCCAGCCGGCCCCTCTGCCGACGCGCTCATCGTGAACGGCGAACGGGCTGCTCACAATCCGACGATCGACGGGAGTTCTTCCGGTTCGCCTTCGGATCGCCGCACACCCTTCCGCCGGTCACCGGCCCGGTGGCCGGCTGTTCGCCGGTCCGGTCGTCGGCCTGGTGGCCGGCCCGGTCGTCGGTCTGGTGGCCGGCCCGGTCACTGGATGGTCGAGCCGCTGACCGACGGCGTGGCCGCGCCGAGGAAGAAGATCCCCTTGTAGCCGGGGGTCTCGAACCCCGCGCTGGGGTTGCGGCGCAACCGCGAGCCCTCGATGAGCAGCCTGCCGGTGCGGTCGTTGCTGACGAAGAACACCGCGCCGCCGCCCTCGGTCGCCTCGTTGTCCTCCACGACGCTGCCCGCGATGCGCACGGTGAACCCGTTGCCGTCCGCGTAGACCGCGCCGCCGCTGCCTCCGCCCGGGGTGCCCGCGCGGGCCGGGTTCGCGCCTCGGCCGACGGCGGCGTTGCCGCGCAGGACGCTGTTCAGCACGACCCACGACACGCCGATGCCGCTCAGCGCGCCGCCGTTGGCGCACCGCCCGCCCTCGAACGTGCTGGACACGACGTACACCGGCGCGCCCCCGGACTGGCTGAGCACGCGCATCCCGGCGCCGCCGAGGTCGGGGCCCACCGGGTCGCAGCGGTTGCCGCGGAACGTCGTGTTGACGACCTTCACCCGGCCGCCGCGCACGAACACCGCGCCGCCACCGCCGCCCTCCGCGTCGTCACCGGTCGAGTCGCCGTCGGCGAGCGTGATGTCCTGGAGCACCAGGCGCGGGTGGTCCTGGTCCTGGCAGTGCGAGGTGGTGATGCCCTGGGCCGGGTCGCACGTGTTCTGGTAGACGACCCGCCGCTGCCCGCCGCCGCTGAGCGTGACCAGTCCCCCGCCGTCGAGGACGACCTGCGGGCCGGTGTCGTTGCGCACCTTCGCGGTCGCGGTCATGGCGATGGTGACGGGGGCGGGACCGCAGTCGAACGTGATCGTGCCGCCGGCCGCGACGGCCTGGACGACGGCGTCGGACGTGCAGCCGGCCGGCGTGCCGCTGCCGACCACGCGGGTGGGGGACGAGGTGTCGACGGCGGCGGCCTCGGGCGGCACGACCGCGTCACC
Organism: Saccharothrix sabaoui; assembly: GCF_051756985.1. Taxonomy (NCBI): domain Bacteria; kingdom Bacillati; phylum Actinomycetota; class Actinomycetes; order Pseudonocardiales; family Pseudonocardiaceae; genus Saccharothrix; species Saccharothrix sabaoui. The sequence continues at coordinate 1,051 of NZ_JBPKJK010000314.1, read as the reverse complement.
GGCGGGGTTGCCCGCCTTGGGGGGCGGCGGCGCCGGTGCGGGCGTGGTGGTCGTGGTGGTGGCCGTCGCGGCGGTGGTCGTGGTCGCGGCGGTGGCGGGGGCGGGACTGGTGCCGGTCGTCGGGTCGGGCAACGACGCCAGGGTGGGCAGCGCCTCGCCGCCCACCGACGTGCCGCAACCGGCGAGCAGGAACACGAGGGCGACCACGGCCACAGCGCCACGCGACATGCGCGGACCCTAGACCCGGATGGGGCCCCGGCGGTCGCGAACGCAGGACACACCTGTCGCGAACGCAGGACACGCGGGTCGCGAGCGTTGGACTCGCGGGTCGTGAGCGCATGACTCGCGGGTCGTGAGCGTTGGACTCGCGGGTGGGATTTGACAGCGGGGGGTGTGAGCGGTTGATTACACCTATGGCTGGAGCGGGTGCGGGGCGCAGGTTGTCCACTGCCGAGGAGCGGCGCGAGACGGTGTTGCGCACCGCCCTCGGCGCGTTCGGCGCACGCGGCTACTGGGGCACCACGACCGGCGAGGTGGCGAAGTCGGCGGGCATCTCGCAGGCGTACGTGTACCGGCTGTTCCCGGACAAGGAGGCGCTGTTCCTGGCGGTGGTCGAGCACTGCTTCGCCCGCATCCGGGAGAGCCTCGCCGACGGGGTGGCCGCCGCGACCGGCAGTTCGCCCGAGGCCGTGCTGCACGCGATGGGCGACGCGTACGCCCGGCTCATCGCCGAGGAGAACACGCTGCTGCTGGTCCAGATGCACGCCCAGGCGGCGGCGGTGTCCGAACCGGCGGTGCGCGAAGTCGTGCAGCGCGGGTACGCCCGCGCGATCGAGTACGTGCGCGGGGTGTCCGGCGGCGACGAGGCCCAGGTACAGCGGTTCTTCGCCGTCGGAATGCTGTGCCACCTGGTGGTGGCGGTGGACGCGGACGCCGTGGACGCCCCGTGGGCGCGCACGCTGTCCGCCGGTATCCGCCACTACTGACCCGCACGCGGCGGTCGCGAGAGGACCGCGTGAGTAAAGTCGCCCGGTGAGTGATCGACCAGTCA
>NZ_JBPKJK010000313.1:0-3932 GCF_051756985.1 Saccharothrix sabaoui | reverse complement strand
AGCGCTTCGAGCAGGCGGGCGGAGTAGTCGGTCGAGCCGTTGAGCTCCTTGGTGTCGAACCAGCGGGTCTCGTCGACCTTCAGGGTGACCTTCTTCCCCTGCGCGCTGAGGGCCTGCACGGTCGTGCCCGGCGGGATCGGGGTGGTGGCGGGGCTGTGCTCCTCCTCCACGCCCTGGAGGTCCACGAGCACGCCGGCCGCGAGTTCCGCGGCCGTGAGCTCCGACTCGACCAGGGTCACGTCGGCCAGCAGCTGGTAGTCGGGCTTCCTGGTCATGTAGTGCGTGACGTGCGCCGCCGAGCCCTGCCCGAGCAGCAGGTACCGGGGTTTCGGCGGGTACTCGTCGGTGTCCCGGAACGGCCGGTTGTGCAGCACGGCCGTGATCTCGACCGGGACGCCCGACACGATCACCGTGGGCTTCCCGAGGTCGTTGCCCACCACCTTGATGATCGAGCCGGTGAACCGCCGGTCGCCGACCATCTTCTGGAGCAGCAGCTCCTCGTCGTTGACGACGACGAACGTCGCCGACCGCGCGGCGCTCAGGGCGTCGACGTAGCGCTTCTTGACCTCGGCGCTGAACCCGAAGGTCGCGACCACCTGGTAGCGGTGCTCCGCCATGGTGAACATCGCCAGGTGACCGCCGTGCACGACATCCTCGCCCATCAGCACGAAACCGTGGGTGCTCGGGTGCTCCTCGTCGTGGGACTTCGTCATGACCGGGTCCTCCTCAGAAGGCGTTGTCGGAGAAGCGCACCAGCGCCAGGCGGGCGATGTCGCCGGTGTCGGCCGAGCCGTCCACGTACGCCGACATGTCCACGCCGCCGCGCTGCACCGGCAGGCTCGTCGGGGCGGTCTCGGCCAGGTCGGCCGCCAGGGCGTCGATCACCTCCTTCGTGACGTGCGGCATCACGTACAGGTGGGCGTAGTTGACGGTGCCGCTCTCCGTCTTGAGCGGGATCGTGGCCAGCGAGTACTTGTGCACGATGTCGGCCGGCGGCTGCTTGAACCGCACGGTGAGCGCCAGTGGTGTGCGCGCGACCTCCCACGCGCCGCCCACCGCCTTGAGCTTCTCCACCGCGTGGTCGGTGACCTCCAGGGCGGTGCGGATCATCGTCATCTGGTCGCGCTCGGAGTGCTTGGCCAGGAAGTGCCACATGACCAGCGGCGAGAACGCGTTGCGCGACCCGCCGAACGTGGTGTCCGGCGACCCGATCACGGCGGGCTGATCGGGCGGCTGCATCTGGAGGTTCGCCTTGGTCATGAAGATGCCGCACGGCCAGGGCGCGCCGGGGTACTTGTGCCCGCTGGTGACGATCGAAGCGACCTCCGGGATGCGGAAGTCGAACTTCGGCAGCGGGGCGGGCGGGGTGATCTCGCCCGCGTCGACGAGCTTCTCGATGAACGGCGCGTAGGTCGCGGCGAGCGCGCCGTCGACGTGGATCCAGTGGCCGGTGCGCTCGTCGACCAGCTCGTTGCCGTTCTCGTCGCGGCCGTAGCGGACCTTGCGCTTGTCCAGCCCGTACCGGGCGAAGATCGGCCGCAGCCGGTCGCAGATGCCCGCCACGTCGTCGTAGGCGCCCTTGAACGTGCTGCCGTAGTTGAGGTTGATCACCACGGGGTGACCCATGCTCGCGAAGAACTCCACCAGCTTCGCCAGCTTGTCCACGTCGATGCTGCCCGGTCCGCCGTCACCGCCGGTGGACGGGACCTCGTGGTCCCACGGCTGCCCCGGGTTCAGCGGGTTGGCGTACGGGTACATCTTGGTGCCGACCTCGTAGAAGTTCGGGATGTTCAGCACCCGCAGCGCCTTGGCCACCGAGTAGTGCGTGTCGTGCGAGTAGAAGCCCACGGGGGAGTAGGCGTTCTGGTTGTCGGAGGGCGCGGTGTCCTGCACCCAGACGTACTGCGCGCCGCCGTCCTTGGCCGGTTCGCGCATGAGGGTCTTGCCGGAGAGGTAGTCGCGGGCGTTCCACAGGGCGTAGTTGTTGCCCTCGGAGGACCCCATGGTGAGCACGTAGCCCCAGTAGGCGTCCTTCGGCACCTCGCCGTCGACGGGGGTGCGCAGCTTGCCGTGCCACAGCTTGGCGTAGTAGTCCAGGACGGCGCGCTCGGCCCAGCGGGTGTGCAGCGTGAAGTGCGAGTCCTCGAACGGGTCGCCGACGTTGTTGAAGTGGTAGTCGAGGAACCGGGCCATCGGCTCGCGCAGCTTGAGGTCCTCGTTGGTCTGGTAGCCGAGGAACCTGCCCTGGAGGTCGGCGAAGTAGTTCTCCAGCTTGTCCAGCACCGCCTTGCGCTGCGGCTCGGGCACGCCTTCGGCCGGGAGCGCGAAGTCCTGGTCCGTCGGGCTCGGCGGGGAGTCCGCGCCCGACGTGCGCGCCTGGTCCAGTGCGTGGTCTGCGATGGTCATGGTCGCCTTCCTGTGGTGGTCCGCCCCCCGGTCGGGGAGCCGTTCAGCGGTGGGGCCCGGCGAGCGCGTCGAGCAGCAGCGCCTCGGCGAGCGTCATGTGCTCCAGCTCGGACCTGCTGACGCTCTCGTCGTCCCCGTGGATGTTGGCCAGCGGTTCCTCGCAGCCCCACAGCACGATGTCCGCGCCGGGGTTGGCGGCGTGCAGCGCGGAGACCAGCGGGATGGAGCCGCCCTGGCCGGCGTGCGCGACCGAGCCGGTCCCGTAGGCGGTTTTGAGCGCGCTCTCGACGGCGGCGTGGTACGGGCCCTCGTGGGCGGCGAAGCCCTGGCCGAGGCTCACCGGGGTGATGCCGCGCACGACCCCCTTCGGGGCCTTGGCCCTGAGGTGGGCGTCGAGGGCCTTGAACGCCGCGTCCGGGTCCTGGTCCGGCGCGAGCCGCACGCTGATCCGGGCGGTCACCTCCGGGTGCAGCACGTTCGCGGGCCGGTCCATGCTCGGCGCGTTCCGCAGGCCGACGACGGTGACGGAGGGGCGGCCGAACAGGCGCTGGGCGAGCGTGCCGGTGCCGACCAGGTCCACCCCGGGCTCCACGCCCGCGTTCCTGCGGTACTCGTCCTCCGGCACGGCCGGCCAGTCGTGGTCGAAGCGGGTCAGGCCGGGCACGGCCACGTCGCCGTTCGCGTCGTGCAGCGTCGACAGCAGCCGCGCCAGCACCATGAACGCGTCGGGCGCCGGCCCGCCGTACATGCCGCTGTGGACCTCCTTGGCGAGCGTCCTGACGGTCACGTCCACCGACAGGACGCCGCGCAGGGTGGAGGTGAGCGCGGGCACGCCGACCGCCAGGTTCCCGGTGTCGGCGACGATGACCAGGTCGGCCTTGAACCGGGGGTCCTCCGGGTGGGCGGCCAGGTAGGAGTCCAGGACGCTGCCGCTCTCCTCCTCGCCCTCGACGACGACCTTGACGTTGACCGGCAGCCCGGACCACTTCTCCCGCAGCGCCTTGAGCGCGCCCAGGTGCATCACGACCCCGGACTTGTCGTCGGCCGAGCCGCGCCCGTAGAGCCGGGTGTCGCCGCCCACCGCGACCTCCTTGGGCACGAACGGCTTCGTCACCTTCCACTTGGCCTCGTCGGCGGGTTGCACGTCGTAGTGCGCGTACAGCAGGACCGTCCGCGCGCCGCCGGTCCGCGCGGGCTGGTCGGCGTGCACCAGGGGCGCGGAGGTCCTGCCGTTGTGGGTGATGGTGGTGACGGTGGCCCCGTCCAGGCCGACCGCCCGGAACAGCCCGGCGATCTTCTCGGCGGTGGTGAGCAGGGGCGGGTCCGGCTGCTCGGCCGTGGACCTGTGCCTCACCAGGTCCATCAGCGTCTGCCAGTACTCGCCCACGAGGGCGCGCACCCGGTCGTGCGAGCCCTGCTCGGAGGTGACCGCGGTCATGGGGGTCCTTCCCGTGGATGTGCGGGCGGCGCCGGGAGGACAGTCCACTCAGGACTGTGCGCCACGCGGGATCGGGAGCTGATTGCAT
>NZ_JBPKJK010000312.1:0-3959 GCF_051756985.1 Saccharothrix sabaoui | reverse complement strand
CCACGTCTCGGGCGGTGTCGTCCGCCGTCACCGGGCCGTCCCCCGGGAGCACGGGTCGTGCGCGTCCGGTGTGAGCGCACCGGGCACGCCGAACCCCAACGCGGTCGGCGCAGCGGCAGCCTCGACGCACCGGTCGGAAGTTCTCATTGACCCTGACTCCTGTTCACGGCCATACTTTTCATATATGTGAAGCGGGATCGTACTTGTGAACGTATTGGCCGGACTGTAAGAATCGGCGCATCGACGTGTCAAGTGCGTGTTGCCGGAACGTTTCCCGTGGAGGACTTCGTGACTGGACCCGCGTCACCCGCTCGGCCGAACGCGGTCAAGTCCGCCGATCGGACTGTGGAACTGCTCGAAGTCCTCTCGTCGTCGGACCGGCCCCTGACGTTGACCGAACTGCACCGCGAGCTGAGCTACCCGAAGTCGAGCCTGTACATGCTGCTCCAGACGCTCGTCGCGCGCGGCTGGGTCGAGCTCGACCAGACCCGCGGCACCTACGGCATCGGCGTGCGCGCCCTGCTCGTCGGCACCTCCTACCTCGACCACGACCCGGTGGTGCAGGTCGCCATCCGGGTGATGGAGCAGGTGCGGCGCGAGATCAACGAGACGGTGCACCTCGCCCGCCTCGACGGCGCCGACGTGGTCTACCTGGCCAGCCGCGAGTCCGAGCACCACCTGCGCGTCGTGTCCCGCGTCGGCCGCCGCCTGCCCGCGCACTCCACCTCGCTGGGCAAGGCCCTGCTGGCCGCCCGCACGCCCGCCGAGGTCGACTCGATCCTGCCCGCGCGGCTGGTCCCCCTCACCCAGAACACGATCGTGGAACGGCCCGCGCTGCACGCGCAGCTCGCCGGTTTCCGCGCCGTCGGCTACGCCCACGAGCGCGAGGAGAACACCCCCGGCCTGGGCTGCTTCGCCGTCGCCCTGCCCTACCGCAACCCCGTGCTCGACGCGATGAGCTGCTCCGTCCCGCTGGGCCGGCTCGACCAGGACCACGAGCGCCAGGTCATCGAAGCGCTCCTGCACGGCGCCCGCACCATCACCGAACTGCTCCGCCAGTTCGGCCGCTGACGCGGCGCCCCCCCGATTTCCCCACTTCCCGCTCCTCCGAAAGGTCGAATGGTGACCGAACGAATCCTGATCACCGGGGCGGCCGGCATCGTCGGCACGCTGATGCGCAGCCGGCTGGCCGCTCCGGACCGGACCCTCCGCCTGCTCGACATCGCCCCCCTCCCCCCGGCGGACGCCGGCGAACGGGTGGAGTTGGTGACGGCCTCGGTCACCGACGAGGCGGCGATGGAGGCGGCCTGCGCGGACGTCGACGCCGTGATCCACCTCGGCGGCCACAGCCTGGAGCGGCCGTGGGCGGACATCCTCGACGTGAACATCAACGGCACGCACGTGGTGCTGGAGGCGGCGCGGCGGGCCGGGGTGCGCCGGGTCGTGCTGGCCAGCTCCAACCACGCCGTCGGCTACTACCAGCGGTCCTCCGGCGAGGCGGGCGACTACCTGTTCCCGCAGCCGGACACGTACTACGGCGTGAGCAAGGTGGCGCTGGAGGCGCTGGGCAGCCTGTACGCGTCGCGGTACGGGATGGACGTGATCGCGGTGCGCATCGGGTCGTGCTTCGAGAAGCCGCGCGACGCCCGGATGCTGTCCACGTGGCTGTCGCCGGACGACGGCGCGCGGCTGTTCGAGGCGTGCCTGTCGGCGCCGTCGCCCGGGTTCCGGGTGGTGTGGGGCGTGTCGGACAACACGCGGCGGTGGTTCTCGCTGGCCGAGGCCGAGGCGCTGGGCTACAAGTCGGAGGACGACTCCGAGGTGTTCGCGGAGGAGGTGCTGGCGGAGAAGGGCGAACTCGACCCGGACTCGCCCGCCTACACCCACCTGGGCGGCATGTGGTGCGGTCCGGAGTTCGACACCGCCGTGAAGGAGGCCGGCCGATGACGGGCACGGTGGGCACCGGGACCTCGGGGACCTCTGGCACCTCGGGCACCTCGGGCACCTCGGGCACCTCGGGGACCGACGACGTGACCGGGGCCGGCGTCCAGGGCTACGACCCGCGAACCGGTGAACCTTTCGGCCCTCCGGTCCCCGAGTCGAGCGACACCGACGTGGACCGCGTGGTCACGGCCGCCGCGGCGGCCTTCCCCGCGTGGTCGTCGCTCCCCGCCGCGGAGCGCGCGACGGCCCTGGAGTCGGTGGCCGACGCGCTCGACGCCGCGTCCGAGGAGCTGGTCACCCTGGCCGACGGCGAGACCGCCCTCGGCCGCCCCCGGCTGACCACCGAGCTGAAGCGCACGACGAACCAGCTGCGACTGTTCGCCGAGGTGCTGCGCGAGGGCAGCTGGGTCGAGGCCACGCTCGACACGGCGGACCCCGGCATCATCCCGCCGCGCCCCGTGCTGCGGCGCATGCTCCGTCCACTCGGGACGGTCGGCGTGTTCGCGGCGTCGAACTTCCCGTTCGCGTTCTCGATCGCCGGCGGCGACACCGCGTCCGCCCTGGCCGCGGGCTGCCCGGTGGTCGTGAAGGCGCACCCGTCGCACCCCGGCACCTCCGCGGCGACGGCGCGCGTCGTCGAAGCCGCCCTGCCGGCCGGCGTGTTCGGCGTCGTGCACGGCCAGGGGGCGGGCGTCGCGCTGGTCCGGCACCCGGCCGTCAAGGCGGTCGGCTTCACCGGCTCCACCGCCGGCGGCCGGGCCCTGTTCGACCTGGCGTCGTCCAGGCCCGAGCCGATCCCGTTCTACGGCGAGCTGGGCAGCATCAACCCGGCCGTCGTCCTCCCCGCCGCCGCCGACGCGCGCCCCGAGGGGTTCGCGGCCGAGTTCGTCGGCTCGCTCACGCTGGGCGTCGGCCAGTTCTGCACCAACCCGGGCCTGCTGTTCGCGCCGGGGTCCCTGGTGCCCGCGCTCGCCGCGGCGGTGTCGGGCGCGGCGGGCGGGCCGATGCTCAACGAGCGCATGTGCGACGCCTACCGCTCGGGCACCGAGGGCCTGGCCGCGTCGGGCCTGGCCAAGCTGGTCGCCCACGGCACGGCCCCCGCCGAGGGCTGGAGCGTCGAGCCGCGGCTGTACGAGGTGCCGCTGTCCGGGTTCGCGGACAACCTGGCGACGCTCACCGAGGAGCACTTCGGCCCGGCGGCGGTCGTGGTGACCTACTCCTCGCTCGACGAGCTGCTCGACGTGCTGCCGAAGCTGCCCGGCACGCTCACCGGCACGGTGCACGCGGCCGACGCGGAGCTGGCCGACGCCGGGCGGGTCGCCGAGGCGCTGCGGCCGGTCGTGGGAAGGTTGATCTTCAACGGCTGGCCGACCGGGGTGGCCGTGGCGTGGGGCATGCACCACGGCGGGCCTTGGCCGTCCACCACGAACGCGCTGCACACGTCGGTCGGTGCGACCGCGATCCGGCGGTGGGTCGGGCCGGTCACCTACCAGTCCTGGCCGGACGAGCTGCTGCCGCCGGAGCTGCGGGACGGGAACCCGATGGGGATTCCGCGGCGGGTCGACGGGGTGCTCGGGGTCCACTGAGGACGACCGGCGGCCGGGCGGGCAGCTGGGTGCGGCCAGTTGGATGCGGTCGGCCGGCTGGGTGCGGTCGGCCGGTTGGATGCGGTCGGCCGGTTGGATGCGGTCGGCCGGCTTGATGCGGCCGGCTGGGTGCGGCCGGGCGGGCGCTCGGCGGCCAGCCGGACGGATGCGGTCGGCCGGGGGCTCGGCGGCCGGCTGGTGGGCGTGGTCGGCCGGGAGGGCGTGGCTGGTGGGGCGTGTGGGGCAGGTGAGGATGAACGGGGGCGGGTGCGCGGGTGGGGGGCGGTGGGTGGACGGCTGTGGTCGCTCGGGGTTTCCTCATGTTTCAACCGAGTGGCGAAACCCCGTTTTCGTACATGTTCCCCTCCATGTTCACCCGATCCAGCTAGGCAAGATCGTCTTGGGAGATCAAGGTTAGTCCTGGTTCGG
>NZ_JBPKJK010000311.1:0-3992 GCF_051756985.1 Saccharothrix sabaoui | reverse complement strand
GGGCCACCACCAGCGCCGTCACCACCCACGCCGACAGCACCGACACCGGCGACAGGCCCACCGCCCACGCGCAGAGCGCCCCGGCCGCCACACCCGCCCCGGCCACCGCCCACCAGCGCCGCGGCACCGGCGGCGCCTCGACGTGGAAACCCGCCACCACCAGCGCAGCCACCACCCACGCCGGCACCACGAACACCGCCGCCCACCACGACGCGTCCCCGAGCGGCACCGCCACCACCGCCGACACGCCCGCCGCGACCCGGCCCACCGCCCGCCGGCCCGCCACCAGGCACGCGAACGCCACCGCCACCGGCAGCTCCGCCCACCACACCGGCGCGGGCTCCCCCCACCGGGCCGCCGACGTCCACGCCTGCGCCGAGAGCACCAGCTGCGCCACCAGCCCCGCCAGGCCCAGCAGCCGCACCGCCGACCCCGCGCCCCGCCCCGCGGCCAACCGCACCCGCACCGCCAGACCCGCCGTCGCCGCCGCCTCGCCCCACCCCGGCCACCCGTGCTCCCGGTCCAGCCCGTCCGGGCGACCGGCCAGGAACACCTCGACCATCTCCTCCTCGCGGCCCTCGCGGTACCGGCGCGGCAGCAGCACGCGCAGCAACCGCCGGTAGCGCCGCTCCAACGGCGACACGTCCCCGCCCACCGGGGCGTCCACCCCGTCCCCGTCCCCGTCCACCGGGTCCACCGGGTCTGCCGGGTCGACCGCGTCCACCCGCTCCCCGGTCACCGGGCCTCCCTCGCCCGCAGCACCGACGACGCCGCCCGCACGTTGGCCGACAACCGCGCCACCTCCGCCGACAGCGCCCGCACCCCGGCGTCGGTCAACCGGTAGTAGCGCCGCAACCGGCCCTGGTGCACCTCCTCGCGGTCGCGCTCCGCCAGCCCTTCGACCACGAGCCGGTCCAGCACCCCGTAGAGCGTCCCCACCCGCAACGACACCCGCCCCTCGGACAACTCCTCCACCGCGCGCACGACCGCGTAGCCGTGCAACGGCTCACCGGCCAACGCGGTCAGCACCAGGAACGCCTGCTCCGACATACCCTTCACACCGCAGGTTATATCGCGTCACGGTATATATCGTCCACAGCGTGTTCCGGTTCGTGTGGCCCGGCGTCGCGGGAATCCATAGGTGAATGAAATTCTTGATTCGCGCTGAAGTCATCAAGCCCAACAACCCGGACCGGGGCACGCAGGAGGCACTGACCACGCCGCCGGTACCGCGCATTAGGGTGGCCCGCCGTGGAACCGATGACCCCCGCACCCGACCCCACCGACGCCCTGTCGTCCGTGCCCGCCGCAGGCGCCGGACGCGGCGTGTCCCCCACCGGGAGACTGCGGTTCTTCTTCGGCCCCATGGACTGCGGCAAGTCCACCCTGGCCCTCCAGATCGACCACAACCAGGCACGACAGGGCCGCAGCGGCCTGCTGCTCGTCCGCCACGACCGCTCCGGCACCCCCACCATCTCCAGCCGCATGGGCCTGGCCCGCAACGCCCTGGAGGTCCACGAGGACATGGACCTGTGCGCCGTGGTCCGCTGCCGCTGGGCCGCCGGCACCCGCGTCGACTACGTCATCGTCGACGAGGCCCAGTTCCTCTCCCCCGCCCAGGTCGACCAGCTCGCCGAACTCGCCGACGACGCCCAGGTCGAGGTCTACTGCTTCGGCCTGGCCACCGACTTCCGCAGCACCCTGTTCCCCGGCTCGCGACGGCTGTTCGAACTCGCCGACGAGCTCAACGCCATCCAGGTCGAGGTCCTGTGCTGGTGCGGGCGCCCCGGCCGGTTCAACGCCCGCGTCCACGACGGCGAGGTCGTCCGCGCCGGCGACACCGTCCTGGTCGCCGACACCGCCGTCGTCGCCGAGGAGGTCCGCTACCAGGTGCTGTGCCGCACCCACTACCGCACCGGCGACCTCGGCCCGCACGCCGTCAGCGGACGCCAGCTCAGCCTCACCTGACCGGCCCACCCCACCGCGTCACCCACGGCGTCCCCGGCCACCGGCCACCCGGTGGCCGGCCGCACCCCGGCCGTCCCACAATGGACAAACACCGTTGCCGATACCGGGACACCACATGGCCGACACGACACCCCCGCCCGACCCCTCCGACGACGTGCTCGGCAAGGTCGGCGAACGCCTGCGCCACCTGCGCACCAGCCGCGGCGCCACCCTCGCCGACCTCGCCGACGCCACCGGCATCTCCAAGAGCACCCTCTCCCGCCTGGAGTCCGGCCAGCGCCGCCCCAGCCTCGAACTGCTGCTGCCCATCGCCCGCGCCCACCGCGTCCCCCTCGACGAGCTCGTCGGCGCGCCCCCCGTCGGCGACCCCCGCATCCGCCCCGTGCCCGTCCGCCGCGGCGGCATGACCGTCCTGCCGCTGACCCAGCAGCCCGGCGGCCTCCAGGCGTACAAGATGATCATCCCGCCGCGCGGCGAGCCCGACCCGCGCACCCACACCGGCTACGAGTGGCTCTACGTGCTCTCCGGGCGGCTGCGCCTCGTGCTCGCCGACCACGACGTCGTCCTGGTCGCCGGCGAGGCCGCCGAGTTCGACACCCGCCTGCCCCACTGGTTCGGCCCCGCCAGCGACGAACCCGTCGAGGTCCTCAGCCTGTTCGGCAAGCAGGGCGAGCAGATCCACATGCGCACCCGGCGCAAGACCTGACCCGTCCGGGTCCCGCGCCGCCCGGCACACTGTGCCCATGACGGGCACGCCCGAGAGGGCCAGGCGCAGCGCGGGCATCCTGCTCCACCGGGGCTCCGGGACGGACCTGGAGGTCCTGCTCGGCCACATGGGCGGGCCGTTCTGGGCGCGCAAGGACGAGGGGGCCTGGACGATCCCCAAGGGCGAGCCCGACGGCGACGAGGACCACGAGACCACCGCGCGCCGCGAGTTCGCCGAGGAGCTGGGCCTGCCGGTGCCCGAGGGCGAGCTGGTGCCGCTGGGCGAGGTCCGCCAGTCCGGCGGCAAGGTCGTGCACGCCTTCGCCCTGGCCGCCGACCTGGACCCCGATCGGGTGGTTCCCGGGACCTTCACCCTGGAGTGGCCGCCGCGCTCCGGGCAGCTGCGCGAGTTCCCCGAGGTCGACCGCGTCGCCTGGTTCCCGCTGGTCGAGGCCAGGTCGAAGATCGTCAAGGGGCAGCGCGAGCTGCTCGACAGGCTCGCCGGGAGCGTTGCTCTCCCGCAACACTGAAGTCATCGAGAGCGTGAAGAAACCCACGCTGCGTTTGGGTGAGGGCCGTACGGGTGATTCATCCTCATGTCCGCCGTCCGACCCGACCGCGACCGCACGTGGAGTGCCCTCCGACGTCACAGATGTCCGGATTGACTTTGCGTGACCGCAACCATGACAGGCGTCACTACTCGGGAGTTAAACCCGCCGTAAGGTCGCCCAGAGTGTTCGGTCTAAGCTGTCGCAGCCGCACGACTTCTACCGGGGCTACTCCATCAGTGTGATGGTGTGACCCGGTAGCTTGATAACGCGTCACGAACCGCCCGCGATTGCATCCCTTAGGAGGAAGCCTTCGTTGACGGGTGAAAGACGTCACTGTGGGCGACGATGACCACGAAGCCGGGAACGAACGGAGCAGTCCGATCGTTGCACTCGGTGAGCAACAAGCCTGGGCCCCGGCCCTGAGCCGAGCGAAAGGACACCGCCATGGCCGACCGCGTTCTACGGGGTAGCCGGCTCGGAGCAGTCAGCTACGAGACCGACCGCAATCACGACCTCGCCCCGCGCCGGTCGGTGCGGTACGCCTGCCCCAAGGGCCACGACTTCGAGGTCCCGTTCTCCGACGACGCCGAGATCCCGCACACCTGGGAATGCCGCCTGCACGGCCAGGAGTCGAAGATCATCGACGGTGCCGAGCCGGAGGCGAAGAAGGTCAAGCCCCCGCGCACGCACTGGGACATGCTCCTGGAGCGCCGCACCATCCCCGAGCTCGAGGAACTCCTCGACGAGCGGCTGGAAGAGCTGAAGGGG
>NZ_JBPKJK010000310.1:0-4042 GCF_051756985.1 Saccharothrix sabaoui | reverse complement strand
GTCCGGCCGCCGACGCGTCACGCAGCGCGTCACCGCCGTGCCGCTGGGTACCGATACCTCTTCGTGCCCGTCGACCCGCTCCCGGTGCGTTACCGTGCGTGAGTTTTCACCGCCCCCGGACGGGGGTGGACGAGGCCGTCCGGCCTGTGGCGGAGGGGGTGGCGGGTGCGCGGACGACTGGTCGCCGCGGTGCTCGGCGGAGGGGTTTCCCTGCTGCTGGCCGCCGCCCTGGCGGTGTTCGCGCTGTCCTCGCCGGTGTCCGGCGACAGCATGTACCCCGACCTGCGTTCGGGGGATCGGGTCCTGGCCCTCGACGGCGCTCCGCAGCGCCTCGACGTCGTGACCCTCCGTCAACCCGGTGGTGGCGTCGAGGTCGTCCGGCGCGTCATCGCCGTACCCGGCGACCAGGTGCGGATCACCGGCGCGGACGTCCTCGTGCGGCCCGCGTCCGGCGAGTGGATGTCCGTCGCGCGCGGCCCCGGCGACCCCGGCGTGTGCTGCGGCCCCGACGGCAAGGGCGGGACCGAGGGCGTCGCCGAGGTGCCGCCCGGCCGGTACTTCGTGCTGGGCGACAACCCGACCGTGTCGACCGACTCGCGCAACTACGGGTTCGTGCCCGAGTCCGACCTCACCGGCGTGGTGTGGCGGCGGGTCTGGCCGGTGCCGCGGTTCGGGCCGGTCGCCGTGCCCGCCCTGTCGGTGGTCGACGGTCCCTGAGGCGGACGGGGCTGGCCACGAGCACCCCGATCCCGCGGCACCGGTCGAGAGCGCACCCGCCGCCCACCGGTCCGGTTCACGGGCACACCTCGCGGAACGGGACGTCGGGGACGTGGGCCGCCCACTCGTCCCGCGTCAGCGAGCGGCCCGCGCGGCGGCACAGGTCGGCGGCCGGGTCGTCGGTCCTCGGCACGCCGAACGCGCGCAGCCGGGACTCGCCGGTCGCCAGCTCGCGGCCGTCCGGGCTGAACGCGACGGCGATGGCGTAGGCGCGCAGCACGCCCAGCGGGCGGCGGGAGGGCACGTCCCACAGGCGCACGCCGGTGCCCGCGGTCGCCAGGGTGCGGCCGTCCGGGCTGAAGGCCACCTCGAAGACGACCTCGCCCTCGCCCCGCCCGAACGGCTCGCCCAGGCGGGTGCGCTCGGCGGTGTCCCACAGCGCGACCGAGCCGTCGACGCCGCTGGTGGCCAGGGTGCGGCCGTCCGGGCTGAACGCGATGGCGGTGAGCGCGTCGTCGGCGTCGGCGCGCAGGTCGCCGCGCGGTTCGCGGGTCGCGGCGTCCCACAGCCGGACCGGGCCGCCGTGGCCCGCGGCGGCGAGCGTGCGGCCGTCCGGGCTGAACGCGACCGTGCGCACGGACGTGGTGCCCGCGTCGAGCGGGTCGCCGAGCTGGTCGAGGGTCTCCGCGTCCCACAGCCGCACGGCCCCGTCCTCGCCGACGGCGATGGTGCGGCCGTCCGGGCTGAACACCGCGTAGGCCGGGTACCCGGTGCCCGCCTCGGTCAGCTGGCCGGTCTGCCGGCGCCCGGCCACGTCCCACAGCCGCACCGCGCCGCCCTCGTCCACGACGAGCAGCGTCCGGCCGTCCGGGCTCGGCGAGATCGAGTAGACCCGGCCGACGTTCCCGGTCAGCGGCGGGGAGATCGGCTCGCGGGTGGCCGCGTCCCACAGGTGGACCTGACCGGCGCGGGTGCCCGCCACGACCGTGCGGCCGTCCGGGAGGTACTCGACCACGCCGATGGGGCCCGGTTCGCCGGGGAACCCCACGCCCTCGTCGACCCGGTCCGCCACCGACCAGCCGCGCGCCGTGCCGCCCTCGTCGGTGGTGGTGAGCGTCCGGCCGTCCGCGGCGAACGCCAGCGACGCCACCCGCGTCGCGTGGCCGGTGAGCGGGTCGCCGAGCGGCTGCCGCGCGACCGCGTCCCACAGCCGCACCGCGCCGTCGCCGGCACCCGCGGCGAGCGTGCGGCCGTCCGGGCTGAACGCCACCGCGCGCACGGGCGCGCCGGCGTCCAGCGGCGTGCCGACGGGGGAGCGGTCGGCCACCCGCCACACCCGCACCGCGCGGTCCTCGCCACCGCCGGCCAGCACGCCGCCGTCCGGGCCGAACGCGAGCGCCCGCACCGGTCCGGCGGGCCCGGTCAGCGGCTCGCCGGGCACGCCGGACCGCACGTCCCACAGCCGCACGGAGCCGTCCTCGCCGCCGACCGCGAGGAGGCCGCCGTCCGGGCTCAGCGCGACCGACGCGGGCACACCGGGCACCTCGCCGAGCGGTCCGCCGGTCACCGCGTCCCACAGGGTCACCGAGGTCGCGCCCGCCACGGCCAGCACGCCGCCGCCCCGGCTGAGCAGCGGCGTGCCCGAGGCGGCGAACGGCCCGGTCAGCGGCTCGCGCCGGGTCGTGTCCCACAGCCGCACCCCGTCGTCGGCGGCGACGGCGAGCACGCGGCCGTCCCCGCTCAGGGCGACGGCCCGCACGCCGTCGGCCCCGGTGACCGGGTCGCCGATCGCGTCACCGGTGCGGGTGGCCGCCAGCCGCACCGCGCCGTCCCGCACCCCGGCGACGGTCGCCCCGTCCCCGGACAGCGCCCGCACGTCCGGCACCTCGCGGGTCCACAGGTCGGGCCGCACGAGCGCGTCGACCAGCCCGGCGCGGGCCCGGGGCGTCGGGTCGAGCCGCCACGCGGCCACGGCGAGCAGCCGCGACAGGTCCGGGTCCGCGCTGCCGACGGCCGCGCCCCGGGCCACCAGGTCGAGCGCCGCGGCCCTGGTCACGGCGTCCTGGTGCCGGCGGTGGGCCGTGACGCCGAGGACCACGGCCACCACGGCGAGCAGCGCCGCACCGACGACCGCGGCCCGGCGCAGGCGCGCGACCAGCCGGTGCCGCCGGGCGTCCTCGGCGTCGAGCACCTCCTCGGGCACCCCGTGCACGGCGGCGGCCAGCGCGCCCGCGGCGGCGCGGAAGCGGGGGTCGGCGGCCGGGTCCGGGCTCCCCGCCGCCCAGCGCAGGTCCACCCACGGCGGTTCGGCGGTGAACCAGCCCCTCAGCTGCTCCGGCAGGGCCGTGGTGCGTCCCCAGTCGAAGTCGCCGTCGCCCCACGCGACCTCGCCGCCGGTCAGCGCGATCAGGAACCGGTCGTGCCCGTGCCGCGCCCGCCAGAACGCGACCTCGCGACCCACCGCCGGCGAGGCCGCCGCCTCCGGCGAGGCCAGCAGCACGAAGTGGCGCGACCCGCTCAGCGACGGGGTGACCGCCGACCACAGGTCGGGGTCCGCGTCGAGGCCGGACCGGTCCAGGAACACGCGCAGCGCCCGCCGCCGGTGCCAGGGCCTCGCGATGCGCTGGAGCTCGCGCCGGAGCGCCGGGGCGATCCGGTCACCGTCCGAATGGCCGCAGGAGAGGAACGCGTCGTAGCCGCCCGGGTCGTGATCTTGCACGACCCAATCCTGCCCCGTGCGCACCCGTTGCGTCCTGCGGAGCACCGCTGTGACCCGGATGGCCTACCCCGGCGGGGTGGGTCCGGCCGGGTGGCCGCCCGAGGGGGCCGCGCGTGCCGCTGAATGGCGGGACGGGGCCCGCCGGGTGACGATGGGGGTTGCGGTCCGTGGGCCACCGGGTGGGCGGGCCGCGGGCCGTGACCCCGGACGAAAGGCGACCACACCGTGCACGCCTCGACGCAACACCCCGCACCGCGGCCCTTCCGGCTCGACGTGGAGAGCCTCACCGACGCCGTCGTCGTGACCGTGGTCGGCGAGCTGGACCAGGCGACCGCGCCGCGGCTGCGCGAGGTGCTCGACACGGCGCTGGACGACCGGCCGGGCGTGATCGTCGTCGACCTGCGCGGGGTGGACCTGCTCGCCTCGGCGGGCCTGGCCGCCCTGATCGCCGCGCACGACCAGGCGCTGCCGGACACCGCGCTGCGCGTGGTGGCGGGCGACACGACGCCCGCGCTGCGCTCGGTGCAGCTCAGCGGGCTCGACGAGCTGCTGGTGGTGCACCCGTCCCTGGACCACGCGCTGGCCGCACCCTGAGGCGCCCGGTCC
>NZ_JBPKJK010000309.1:0-4043 GCF_051756985.1 Saccharothrix sabaoui | reverse complement strand
TGAACATGGGCCTCGACATGTACGGAAACGTCGTTACCGTTCTCGGTTGAAAACAAGAGGTGCCACCTCAACCCCGGAGCCGCGCAACCACCCAACGCCACGGACCGCACACGGGGCGGTGCCCGGCCCGGTCGGGCGGCAGTGGACGGGGAGAGCGGGCCGGGAGAGCGGGCGGGGGTTGGCGGGACCTGGGCGTCAACTGTCATCGCCGCGTCTGGCACGCTCGTACCCATGGGGAAGCGAACGGTTGTCGCGGTGGTGGCCGCGCTGGCTCTGTCGGCTTGCACGGCGACGCCACCGCCGCCCCTGGTGCCCTCCACGCCCGGGATGACGGTGGTCCCCAAGGAGAAGGTCAACGAGGTCGTCGTCGGCGTCGACGACGTCAAGGGCGGCTACAACCCGCACACCCTGGCGTCGCGGTCCGCGGTCACCACGGCCCTGTCCTCGCTGCTCCTGCCCTCGACCTTCCGCACGGCCGGCGACGGCAGCCCCCGCATGGACCTCGACCTGCTGGTCAGCGCCGAGGTGACGAGCGCCGAACCGTACACGGTGACCTACACGATCCGGCGGGACGCGAGCTGGTCCGACTCGGCGCCCATCGCGGCCGAGGACTTCGTCTACCTGTGGCAGCGGATGCGGGCCGAGCCCGGGGTGGTGGACCCGGCCGGGTACCGGCTCATCGAGGACATCGCCAGCCGGGAGGGCGGCAAGGTCGTCGAGGTCGTGTTCGCCAAGCCCTACCCCGGGTGGCGGAGCCTGTTCCACGACCTGCTGCCCGCCCACCTGCTCAAGGACGCCCCCGGCGGCTGGGCGGCGGCCCTCGCCGACAGCTTCCCGGCCACGGCCGGCCCGTTCGCGGTCCGCACGCTCGACCAGCCGCGCGGCGAGATCATCCTGGAGCGCAGCGACCGCTTCTGGGAGCAACCGCCGGTTCTCGACCGGGTGACCCTCAGGCGGGCGAGCCAGCACGACACGATCGAGGCGCTCAACGCCGGTGACGCCCAGGTCGCCCTCATCCGCGCCGACGCCATCGCGCTCAAGGACGTCGAGGAGCTGGTGACGACCAAGGCGGTCACCACGACCGTGGTCCCCCGGCCGGAGGTGGTGCACCTCCTCCTGCGCCCGGCGTCGCCGAGGATGGAGGACGTCCGCGTCCGCACCGCCGTCATGAGGTCGCTCAACCGTGACGAGCTGATCGCCCTCGGTAGTCGGAACGGTCCCAGTGCCGCCCTCCGCGCCGACGCCCTCGTCATCCCGCCGTCTTCCGCCGGTTACACGCCGACCCTGCCGGCCCTCGCCGGCGACCCCGCGCAACTGCTCACCGAGGCGGGTTACACCCGGACGGGAACCCTCTGGGAACGGGACGGGAAGCCGCTGGAGTTGACCATCGCCGCACCGGCCGGCGTGGAGCCGTACGTGGCCGTCGCGAACCAGGTCCAGCGCCAGTTGTCATTGTCCGGAATCGCCGCCCGCGTCCTGACAACGCAGCCCAATGCGTTGTTCGGCCAAGATCTGTCGGATACCGGCACATCCGACAACGCTGTCGACATTGCCGTCGTACCGCGGCCGGACACGGGCGATTCGGCCGCCGTTCTGGCTTCCTCATTCGGCTGCCGGACGTCACCGGACGACGGGGGTACACCCATTCCGGCGAATCTGTCGGGTTTCTGCGACCAGGCGGTCCAACCGGTGGTCGAACAGGCCCTCTCGGGCGAGGTGCTGCTCTCCGACGCCCTCCGGAGCATCGAGCCGGTGCTCTGGCAGCAGGCCGTCGCGATGCCGTTGTTCCAGGTAGCGGACGTTCTGGTGGCCCTGCCGGAGGTCGGCGGGGTCACCGCGGGCGCCCCCCTCGCGGGTCCGCTGAGCGAGGCTCGCACCTGGCGCCGGGAAGATCGTTGACCGTTGACCCGTACGAAACACTGGCTTCAAGATGCGTTCGCGGTGCAGTATTGACAGTATTCCACTCGTCCGGTTAACAACCGCTCCCACCCGGTAACGACGGAGTCGCGTGCTGCTACCAGCGTGTCACCCTTTGGTCACGATCGGCCGATGGGCAGTGACCGTGCCGCGCACTGCTTCTTATCGTGCTGCAACGGTGTGTCGGTTCGGGGCGCGTTTGGCACATCACGGTTATGGGTGGAAGTCGGCCTGAACGGTCGCTCCAACCCAGTGCTAGGAGGGCACGTGTCGATGAGGAGATCAAAGGCTGTCTCGGCGCTCGCGCTGGTGACCACGGCCGCACTCGCGTTGAGCGCGTGCAGTGGTGGCGGCTCGAGCGGTGGCGACCAGGGTGGCGCGCAGGACGCGAACCCGGGCGCGATCGGCGGTCAGGACGAGCTGTTCAAGCGTCCGAAGGTGGAGGACATCGGCGAGATCTCGGTCGCCGTTGAAGAGGCGGCCCACAACTACAACAACAACATCGGCGCGACCAACAACTTCTCCAGCACCATCGCGCTGTCGAACGTCCAGCCGTCGCCGTTCATCACCGACCTGGTCGACGGCAAGGTCGTCATCAAGATCGACGGCGACCTGATGGACTCCATCAAGGTCACGTCGACCGACCCGCAGACCATCGAGTGGAAGGTCAACAAGGCCGCCGTCTGGTCCGACGACCAGCCGATCGACTGCGACGACTTCCACCTGAAGTGGCTGGCCGCGACGAGCAAGGCCACCGTCAAGGGTGAGGACGGCTCCGAGGCCTCGATCTTCGACTCGACCCCCACGGGCTACGAGAACATCGAGAAGCTCGAGTGCTCGGACAACGACAAGACGATCACCACGACGTTCTTCAAGGACAAGCCGTTCGCGGACTACCGCGCGCTGTTCTCGCAGCCGGGCAGCGACAGCCTGCTCCCGGCGCACGTCCTGGAGCAGAAGACCGGCGTCGCGGACATCACCAAGGTCCTGCCCGCGCAGAACGACGACACGGTCAAGAAGGTCGCCGAGTTCTACACGAAGGGCTGGCTGGGCTTCGACCTGAGCGTCGCCCTCTCGGGTGGCCCGTTCGCCGTCGAGTCCGCCGACCTGACCGACCAGACGGTCCTGGTCCGCAACCCGAAGTACTGGGGCAACCCGGCCGGTCCCGCCAAGGTGATCCTCAAGACGAACACCGACGCGCAGTCCGCCGCGCAGCAGCTCCAGAACAAGGAGGTCTCGGTCATCGCGCCGCAGGCCGACCCGGCCGTCGCGGCGCAGCTCCGCGGTGACTCGGCGTTCGAGGTCTACGCGGCCGGTGGCCAGACCTACGAGCACGTCGACTTCAACATGGCGCGCCCCCTGTTCGCCCAGAACAAGGACCTGCGCCAGGCGATCGCCCAGTGCTTCGACCGCGACGCGCTGGTCGAGAAGCTGGTCGCGGACGTCGACCCGAACGCCAAGCCGCTCGGCAGCCTGGTGTTCATGCCGAACGAGGTCGGCTACGAGGACCACTACAGCGACACCGGCAAGGGTGACGTCGCGGCCGCCAAGAAGACCCTCGAGGACGGCGGCTGGGTCCAGGGTGCCGACGGCATCTACACCAAGGGCGAGTTCCGCGCGTCGTTCAAGATCGGCCACAAGATCGTGACCCGCCGCGCGGACACGGTGCGCATCCTCCAGGACAAGTGCAAGCAGGCCGGCATCGAGATCGTCGCCGACCAGGCCGCCGACTTCAACGACAAGCGCCTCCCGGCGTCCGAGTTCGACGCGGCCCTGTTCGCGTGGGTCGGCCAGCCGCTGAAGGCCGGCGCGTACGGCAACTACGCCCAGAAGGCCAAGGGCGGTTCGGGCAACTACAACAACTACGACTCGGCCGAGATGACCGAGAAGTGGGCTGCCGCGAACGGCGAGCTGGACTACCAGAAGCGCATCACGATGATGAACGACGTCGACAAGATCATGCGGGACGACCTGCACAGCATCCCGCTGTTCCAGCTGTCCGACTTCGCCGCGTCGAGCGCGGACATCGGCCCGATCTCCTACATCGGCGTCGGTGGCGGTGTCACCTGGAACCTGTACGCCTGGCAGAAGAAGTAACACCGCCCGGCCGCCCGTGATCCTCGCGG
>NZ_JBPKJK010000308.1:0-4106 GCF_051756985.1 Saccharothrix sabaoui | reverse complement strand
ACTGACGGGACATGACGACCGATGACCCCCGCGAGCGCGGGCCGGACGACAGGGCGCTCTGGGCGCAGGCCGCGGCCGGCAGCGGGCACGCCTTCGGGGTCCTGTTCGACCGGCACGCCAAGGCGGTCTACAACCACTGCTTCCGGCTGACCGCGTCGTGGACGGCCGCCGAGGACCACCTCCAGAACACCTTCCTGCTGGCCTGGCGCAAGCGCGACGGGCTGCGGCTGGAGCACGACTCGGCCCTGCCGTGGCTGCTGGCCGTGGCGACGAACGTGGTGCGCGGCGACCGGCGCGCGCTGGCGCGGCGGCTGCGGCTGTTCCGGCGCGCCCCCGCGGAGGTCCCGGTGCCCGACCACGCCGACCTCGTCGCCGAGCGCGTCGACGACCAGCGGCGGATGGCGGTGCTGCTGGCCGCCGTGGAGGAGCTGCCCCGCAACGAGCGGGAGGCGCTCGCGCTGTGCGTGTGGTCCGGGGTGTCCTACGCGGACGCGGCGGCCGTGCTCGGCATCGCGGAGGGCAGCGTGCGGGCCCGCGTCAGCAAGGCCAAGGCCAGGTTGACCCGCAGGCTCGGTCCGCAGTCGGTCGACACCGTCCCCGCGATGTCCCTGGAGGACCGATGAACAGCGCACTCCCCCCGGCCCGGGACCTGCCGCCCGGCCGGCAGGCCGAGATCCGCGCCGAGCTGGAGCGGGCCGTCGCGGGGGGCGGACGCCGCCGCCCGCGGTACGCGCCCCTGGTCACCGGGGTCGCGGTGGCGGCCGCGGTCGCGCTGGTCGCCGTCACGACGTGGCAGCGCCCCGGGAACCCGGGGGCCGCGTCCGGCACGACCGGGGTGACGACGGCCGGGCCGACGACGACGAGCACGCCCGCGAAGCTCCCCGGGGCCGACCCGGTGGTCACCGGTCTCCCGCCCGGCCGGGAGGCCGAGATCGGGGAGGGCTGCCGGGCCATCGCGGGCGTGGGCGGCACGCCGAGGCTCTACCAGTACCTGCGCGGCGCCCTCGGCGACTTCGCCCTGGTCTACACGGAGGACACGGCCCTCGACTGCACCGTCGGCGGCCCCTCGATGCCCTACAACTCGGGGATGGCGGCGGGGATCGACCTGCGGTTGGTGCGGGGGTCGCTGGAGCTCGACGTCAACAGCAGCCGGGCCGGGGGCGACGTGCCCGGCAACAGGGCCCAGTACCGCGGGGCGCCGGGCGTCGAGTACGTGGCGGGCCGCGTCTCGGCGGACGTCGCCTCGGTGACCTGGGAGCGCCGCGGCGAGACGGTGCCGGCGACCGTCGCCAACGGCACGTTCGTCGCCTACGTCGAGCACCCGAGCACCTGGGAGATCCCGGAGACGAGCACGATCGGCGCGGTCCGCGCCTACGACGCGGGGGGCAGGCTGCTGGCCGAGATCGGTCCGGGGGGGCGGTGCGCCGCGCAGCCCGCCGGCTGCGGGACCGTGACGCCCTGGCGGTGAGCCTCCTCCTACCGGGGCGCGTCCGGCGCCGACACGCCCCGGTAGGGCAGGGCCTGGCCGTAGACGACGTTCGTGGTGGTGCTGCCGAACGCCATCAGCTCGTCCACGACCCGCTCCAGGTGCGCCATCGACGTGGCGGCGACCTTGAGCACGTAGCAGTCGTCGCCCGTGGTGCGCAGGCACTCCAGCACCTCGCCGCGCTCGGCGAGCAGCGCGTGCAGCGGCTCGTGCCGGTTGCCGGGGTACTTCAGCCGCACCACGGCCAGCACGGCGTAGCCGACCTTCCCGAGGTCGACCTCGGCGCGGTAGCCGGTGACGACGCCGGCGGACTCCAGGCGGCGGAGGCGTTCGGTGGTCGCGGACGCGCCGAGGTTGACCCGGCGGCCCAGCTCGGTGAGCGCGACCCGGCCGTCGCGCTGGAGCTCGGCGAGGATCGCCCAGTCGGTCGGGTCGAGGTTCACGGTCATCCCGCGAAAGTACCGGGGTTCTCCCGGCGTCCGGCCCGAAGGACCGTGGACGATCCCTTCAGCCGACAGGGGTGCCGGGCCTAGCCTTGACCGGGTGCGGATCGGTGTGAACGTCCCGAACTTCGGCCCCGGAACCTCGCCGGAGGTGCTGCGGAGCTGGGCCCTGACGGTCGAGGGGCTGGGCTTCGACTCCCTCTTCCTGTCCGACCACGTGGTGATCACCCCGGACGTCGCCGAGCAGTACCCGGCGCCGTTCTACGAGCCGTTCACCGCGCTGGCGTGGCTGGCGGGGGTCACCTCGCGGCTGCGGCTGGGCACGAGCGTGGTCGTGCTGCCCTACCGGCACCCGCTGCTGGTGGCGCGGATGGCGGCCAACCTCGCGGACCTGTCCGGCGGGCGGTTCGCGCTGGGCGTCGGCGTCGGCTGGGCGCGGCAGGAGTACGCGGCGCTGGGCGTGCCGTTCGGGGCGCGCGGCCGGCTCACCGACGAGGGGCTGGCGGTGGTGCGGGAGCACGCGCCGGGGGTGCCCCTGTGGGTGGGCGGGCACTCCGACGCGGCGCTGCGGCGGGCCGT
This sequence comes from Saccharothrix sabaoui, assembly GCF_051756985.1. Taxonomy (NCBI): domain Bacteria; kingdom Bacillati; phylum Actinomycetota; class Actinomycetes; order Pseudonocardiales; family Pseudonocardiaceae; genus Saccharothrix; species Saccharothrix sabaoui. The sequence goes on along the minus strand of NZ_JBPKJK010000308.1, from coordinate 1,598 downwards.
GCGGTTCGGCGACGCGTGGCACGGGCTGCGCATGACGCCCGCCGCGCACCGGGACGCGGTGGCGCGGCTGCGGGCGCTCGCCGAGGAGGAGGGGCGGCCCGCGCCCGCGCTCGCCCCGCGCGTCCTGCTGCGCCTCGCGCCCGAGCCGGCCGGGGAGGGCCGGCTGCTCGGCGAGGGCACGGTCGAGCAGGTCGTGGCCGACCTGGCGGCGCTGCGGGACGCCGGGGCGGAAGAGGTGGTGCTGGACCCGTTCGTCGGCGACCCCGCCGAGACGCGGCACCCGGAGGTCGCGTGGCAGGCGCTCGCGACCGTGCGGAAGGAGTTCGGATGAGCTTGCGGCGCGCGGTGGAGCTGGCCCGGGAGGCCCGTGCGGCGGGCGACCCGCCGTTCGGTTCCCTGCTGGTCGGCCCGGACGGCCGGGTGCTGGCCGAGGAGCGCAACACCAGCGTGACCGACGACGACATCACCGCGCACCCCGAGCTGAAGCTCGCCCGGTGGGCGGCGCGGGAGCTGGCGCCCGCGGTCGCGGCGGGCACGACGATGTTCACCAGCTGCGAGCCGTGCGGGATGTGCGCGGGCGCGATCGCGCGCTCCGGGCTGGGGCGCGTGGTGTTCGCGCTGTCCGGCGAGCAGCTGAACGCGCTCAAGCCGGGTGGTGGCTTCCCCGCCGTGCCGACGGAGGGACCGGACCTGTACGAGGAGGCGCGCGCGGCGGTCGAGGGCTACTACCGCTGACCGCCGGGGGCGTGGCCCGCCGGCTGCGGCAGGCGGGCCGGTGGGCCGTTCGGAGCACGCCGGCCGCGCAAATCCTTCGTGCGCGGATGGGGTTCACAGAACGTGCCCGGTTCGCTACCTTGGGATCTGGGAGCGCTCCCAGTCCGGTAGTCGTCAATCCTCAACGTGGAGGACACACATGACCTTCCGACGCGGTCTCCGCACTGTGCTCGGCGTCTTCACCTCGGTCCTGGCGGTCCTCGCCGCCACGGTCGTGGCCCTGATCGGCACCACCGGCGTGGCCAGTGCGCACGGGTCCGTGACCGACCCGCCCTCGCGCAACTACGGTTGTTACCAGCGTTGGGGCAGCGACCACCTGAACCCGAACATGGGCCAGACGGACCCGATGTGCGCCCAGGCCTGGAAGGCCGACCCCAACACGATGTGGAACTGGAACGGCCTGTACCGCAACGGCGTCGGCGGCAACCACCAGGGCGCCCTGGCGAACGGCCAGCTGTGCAGCGGCGGTCTCGCCGAGAGCGGCCGGTACCGGTCGCTGGACGCGGTGGGCGCGTGGAACACCACCACCAAGCCGCGCCAGTTCACGCTCACCATCACGGACCAGGCGAAGCACGGCGCGGACTACCTCCGCGTCTACATCACCCGCCAGGGCGTGAACACGGCCACCCAGCCGCTGCGCTGGAGCGACCTGGAGCTCGTGACGTCCACCGGTCGCTACGGCACCACCGGCCTCTACCAGGCCCAGGTCAACGCGGGCAGCCGCACCGGCCGGCACGTGGTGTTCACCATCTGGCAGGCGAGCCACATGGACCAGGCGTACTACCTGTGCAGTGACGTGAACTTCCAGTGAGTCCCCGCGCGGG
>NZ_JBPKJK010000307.1:0-4339 GCF_051756985.1 Saccharothrix sabaoui | reverse complement strand
CGGCTTCCGCACCTCTTCCACCCGACCGTCCGGGCACTCACCTGTTCGAGGATGGGCACAACCGGACGTCCTTGAACCAAGTGTGCATTTTTCGGTATACGATGAAGTTGCAGGATCAACAGCTGCAAGGAACAACGACCTCGGCCCACCCACGCGATCGGTGATGATGGGGCTTTCGCTCGATCGGGGAACGGGATGGGTCGACCAACGCTCTTCCTGATGGTGGGACTGCCGGCCACCGGGAAGACCAGCGCCGCGCGGCGCGTGGAGGTCGAGCGCAACGCGCTCCGCCTCACGAAGGACGAGTGGGTGAAGGCCCTCTACGGGCACGAGAACCCGCGATCGGCCTCCGACGTGATCGAGGGACGGCTCATCGGGATCGGGCTGCGCACCCTCGAACTCGGCGGCAACGTGGTGATCGACTACGGGCTGTGGGGTCGGGACGAGCGCTCTGCGCTGCGGCAGGCGGCGGCCGACCGCGGCGCGGACGTGGAGATGCACTACTTCGAGGTGTCCCCGGCCGAACAACGCAGACGACTCGACCGGCGTCAGGCCGACGAACCCGACACCACGTGGCCCATGTCCGACGAGGAACTCGCCGAGTGGGCCGGTGTCATCCAGGTCCCGACGCGGGGTGAGCTCGACGGCAGCGAACCCGTCGACGACCCACCGGCCGGGTTCGCGTCGTGGGACGACTGGCGCGCGCACCGCTGGCCGCCGACGCTCTCCCCTGGGGGCACCACCAGGGGATGACATCGTTTGCAACCCGAACCACCACGAACTTGTCGGGGTTGCAAACCAACTGAGGCTCCGTCGATCGACACCACCGGGCGAACGACGCCCCGCCCTCGGCACCAGCCGCCCACTCCGCCACGTCGGGCATCCCGGCCCTGGTCGATCCCGCGACCGACCTGGGCCGGCACGCGCCCGGCCCCCAGCCCACCTGGTTCGACTCGATCTACTTCACCGGCTCGGTGCGGGCGAACGGCCAGGAGTTCGGCCCCCAGGTCCACACGCGCATCCTCCCGAACAGGGACGAGGCCGCGTACCGCTGGACGTTCTCGGTGATCGACAAGACCACCGGGTGGTACCGGGACCACGACGCGATGGTCGAGCCGGAGGACTACCGGTGGAGCGAGGGGCAAGCTCGACATCGGGACACCGTGGCCGAGCTGGACAGGCGACGCCGTCCACCAGTCGGTGCGGGTCGAAACGCCTTGGGGTTCCCTCGACGTCCGGCTGACGCCCACCGGCCCCGCCCTGAACCACGCGTCGACCGGTGCCTTCGTCCTGGTCGACGGCGTGCCGAACCACGAGTTCGCGCTCCGGGAGGTCCGGACGTCCGGAACGCTCGTCCTCGACGGCCGGGAGCACCGCGTCGGGGGCACCTCCTGGCTGGACCGGCAGTGGGGCGAGATGCCGACTTCGCTCGCCCGGTGGACGTGGATGAACCTCGCCATGTGCTGTCACCGGGAACCCGGACCAGGAGATCGAGACCCCGACGGGAGCGGCTACCTGGAGGCCGCGGCGTCCTTCACCGGCAAGTACGACGGCAAGGACGTCCGCGGCGAGAACTACGTCGAGATGACCGGCGAGTGGAACTCCTGACCGCCGGGGGCACGCAGGCCGGTGGGCGGCGGGGTCGCCGGTGACCGGAGTCCGTGGATCTCCGGTGGTTGTGCCGGGTCGACCCTCGACAGGTCGACGACACCTCCGGCGAACACGGCGTCGTTGAGGGAGATACCGCCCCCGACGAACCGGGCACCGTCGAACGAGACGGTCCCACCGGCGAACGTCGCACCGTCGAACGACAAGCGCCCGATGATCGTGGCGTCGGCGAAGGTGACCAAGCCGGCGCCGGTGAACGTCGCGCCGGCGAAGTCGCCGCCGTCGAGAACGGCGCCGGTGAAGTCGAAGTCGTGGCCGCGCCAGGTACGCGGATCGTTGTCGGGCAGGTGGAGGTTGTCCCGGATGAGCCGGATGACGGCGAGCCGGACCTGCCGCTCCTGCCCCGTGGTCCTCTCTTCGTCGCGCGCGGCAGGAAGGGCATCGTGCGCGACACCGGCACCGGACGTGGGCGACCAGGGCTGCTGCCGCAGGTAGGCGCACAGCACGTCGATGCAGCCCTGCCGCCCCTCGGGCGCGTCGTTGGCCAGGGCCGCGAGCGCGTAGACACCGGCGGTGCGGACCGCGGCGCCGGGCGCTCCGAGCAACTCGGCGGCCTTGCCGAAGCGGTCGAGCAGCACCTTGGCGTCCTCGCGGTAGACCTCCACCTCGTTGAGGCGTTGCCGCCGGTAGGCGACGGCCAACGCCACCACCGCCCCGAGACCGCCCACGACCGCCAGCACGACCTTCACCGCGTCGAGCCGATCCTGGACGCTCCACCCCGCCGACGCACCGGGCGGCGGCGACTGGCCGGGCGCGCCGACGGGCGACCCTCCCAGCACACCCCACAGGAGCAGACCCACGACACCGGTCACCGCCACGGCCGATGCCAGCAGCAGCACCACGTGGACCGAAAGCGGAATCCCGGGCGCACGTGGACGACGCCCGAGGGTCATCCTCACCGTCCGACGCCGGCCACCCACCACCGATGCCACTGCCGCCAGCGCCAGGACCACCGTCGGCCAGAACCGGACGACGTGCCGTGCCGCCGACACCACCGCACCCGCCCACCAGCCGGGCGCCACGCTCACCACGGCGGCGACCAGCAGAACCGCCGTCAACGCCCGCCGCACGCGCGACGCCCGCGGGGACCCCAGCACCGCACGACTCACCTGCAATGAATCCATGCGGGACATCGTCGACCACCGGGGCTCTCGGCGGACCGGCGTTCTGCTGCTCCGACCGGAGGAGGGGTGAGACGGCGGCTGGTCGTCCTCGGGAAGCCGTTGTACGTTGGGAGCGCTCCCAGAACGTGTCTCCCACACCCTGCTCGAGGAGCCGACCATGTCGCGACAGCGTTGTCGCCCAGTAGTAAATGACCCAGTAGTAAATGACCCAGCAGTCAACGACTCGGCCGTCAACCGCCCGGCCGTCAACCGCCCGGCTGCCGGACCAGCCGCCAGACCGGCCAGGTTGCTCGTCCTGGCACTGGCCGCGGTCCTGTTGCCCTCGGTGTTGGTGAGCGGCAGCGCCGCGGCCGGCGCGTCCCCCACCCCTCCGGTGCCGCTCGCCGAGCTGACCGTGGTGTCCGAGCAGGTGGCGTCCGGTCTGCGGCGTCCCATCGCGGTCACCGGGCTGCCGGACGGCCGGATGCTCATCGCGGAGAAGGAGGGCACCGTCCGCGCCTACCACCCCGACACCGGGCTGGCGGCCGAGCCGGTGCTCGACCTGACCGGTCGGGTCGACCCGTCGGACAACGAGCGCGGCCTGCTCGGCATCACGCCCGCGCCGGACTTCGCCCGGACCGGAATCCTCTACGTGGCCTACACGAGCCTGCCGGCGGGCGCGCTGACCCTGGCGCGGGTGCCCCTCGGCGCGCCCGAGCGGCTGCGGGTGCTGCTGACCCAGGAGCACGCCGAGTACGGCAACCACAACGGCGGCCAGGTGGCGTTCGGCCGCGACGGCTACCTCTACTGGTCCCTCGGCGACGGCGGGCACGCGTACGACCCGTTCAAGGCCGGCCAGGACCTCGGCACCCTGCTCGGCAAGATCGTGCGGATCGACGTGAACCGCGCCTGCGGGACGAAGCCCTACTGCGTGCCCCCCACCAACCCGTTCGTCCGCGTGCCGGGCGCGCGGCCGGAGATCTGGCTCTACGGCCTGCGCAACCCGTGGCGGTTCTCCGTCGACCCGGTCGACGGCTCGCTGTGGATCGGCGACGTCGGGCAGGGCCTGGTCGAGGAGGTCAACCACATCCGCCCGTGGCAGGGCGGGGCGAACCTCGGCTGGTCCTGCCGGGAGGGCACCCCGGTGTTCGACCCGCAGCAGTGCCGGGAGGGCGGGCGGTACACCGACCCGGTCTTCGAGTACGACCACTACAACGACAACTGCTCGGTGACCGGCGGCGTGGTGTACCGGGGGTCCCGGACGCCGCAGGCGTGGGGCACCTACGTCGCGAGCGACTACTGCTCGACCCGGGTGTTCGCCGTGCGGCCCAGGTCCGGCGGCGGCTACGACTCCGCCGTGATCGGCCACCTCCCCACCCAGCCGAGCGCGATCGGCACCGACGCGCGCGGCGAGCTGTACGTGCTCAGCGACCTCCCGGGATACCTGAACCGGGTGCGGTTCGAGTGGGTCGCGCCGGCCTCCGGCTGAGCCCGTTCGAACCGCTGAACCCCCGGAAAAAACCGACAACCGCACGATTTCCGGGGACGGCCGCGTCCGGGCAGATCGG
>NZ_JBPKJK010000306.1:0-4365 GCF_051756985.1 Saccharothrix sabaoui | reverse complement strand
TGAGTCCTGCGTTCGCGACTCGCGAGTCATGCGTTCGCGACTCGCGAGTCATGCGTTCGGGGCGGGTGGGTCAGCGGGTGCGGGTGACCTTGTTCAGGCCGCGCGGGCTGTCGGGGTCGCCGCCGCGGGCCAGGGAGAGGCCGTGGGCGATGCGCTGGACCGGGAGGATCTCCAGGATCGGCGCCACCTCCTCGGCCGTCTCCGCCACGGGCACGCGCAGCGCCGCCGACACGCGGTCCGCGCCCGAGCCGATCGCCACCACGTCGGCGCCCCGCCCGTGCACCACGTCCAGCACGTCGTGCAGCGCGTCGCCGCCCCGCCCGCGGCTGGTGACGGCCAGCACGGCCGTCTCGCCGTCGACCGCCGCCACCGGCCCGTGCAGCAGGTCCGCCCCGCTGTACGCGCGCGCCGCGAGGTAGGAGGTCTCGGCCAGCTTCAGCGCCGACTCCAGCGCCGTGGGCAGCGAGTAGCCGCGCCCCGTCGTGAGCACGCGGTCCACGAAGCGGTAGCGCCGGACGGCCTCGGCCACCGCGTCCGCCGACATCTCCAGGGTCGCCGCGGCCTGCTCGCCGATCGACGCCACGGCCGCGCCGTCACCACCGCGGACCGCGTCGACCAGCAGGTACAGCGCGAGCAGCGTCGCCGAGTACGTCTTGGTCGCCGCCACCGCCCGCTCCACGCCCGCGCCGACGTCCACGGACAGCTCGGCCGCCCCGTTCAGCGGCGAGTCGGCGGTGTTGGTGACGGCCACGGTGAGCGCGCCGCGGGCCCGCGCGGCCTCGGTGACCTCCAGCAGGTCGGGCGACCCGCCGGACTGCGACACCGACACCACGAGCACGTCGCGCAGGTCCGGCCGCGCCCCGTACAGGGTGGTCGTGGAGGGCGACACCAGCCCGGCCGGCAGCTGGAGCAGCACCTCGGTCAGGTACTTCGCGTACAGCGCCGCGTGGTCGGACGAGCCGCGCGCCGCGAACAGCACGAACCGCGGCCCCCGGTCGCGGATGACCTCGGCGACCGAGGCGAACTCGGCCCGCCGCGCGACGAGGTCGGTGAAGATCGCGGGCTGCTGGCCGATCTCGGCCGCCATGTGCCTGCCGGGCTGGTCGGTCATCGGTCTCCCCTGCTCAGGTGCCGGCGGCGATGCGCTCGGCCGCGGCCCGCAGGCACACCCGGGAACCGCCGTGGGTGTCGACGCGGACGGCCGCGCCCAGGTCCGGCCCCGGCACGCCCGTCTCCACGTGGACAAGGTCTAGACCAATCTTAACCAGCGAGGACACCAGTTCGCGAGCCCACGCGTGGCGGTGTGCCTCACGCGTCACCACCACGACGGTGCGACCGGACGCCGCCGCCGCGACCTCGTCGGCGGAGGAGGAGGCCGGCAGCACGGTCGTTCCCGGCACCAGCTCCACCAGGTACGGCCCGAGGCCCCACGGCACGTCGCCCACCGCGATGGACGCCTCCACGGCCAGGTCCAGCACCACCGGCGGACCGGACACCGCCAGCGGCCCCCGCACCTCCAGCGCCGCCCGCGCCGCCCGCAGCCCCAGCGACGGGTCGTGCCCGTCCACCGCGGACGGCGGGGTGCCGAGCACCGCCGTCCGCCGCGCCGCCTCCTCCAGCCGCTCCAGCGGCAGCACGCCCGACTCGACGGCCGCCACGATGCTGTCGACGAGCCACTGGAGCCCGTCGTCGTCGAGCGGCTCGCCGCCCAGGCACAGCGCGTCCACGCCGGCGACCAGCGCCCGCACGGACCCCTGCGCCAGGTCGCCGCCGACGGCCTTCATGTCCAGCCCGTCGGTGATGACCGCGCCGGTGAAGCCCAGGTCCTCCCGCAGCACGCGCAGCGCGCGCGGGTTGAGCGTCGCGGGCTCCGGCCCCCACTCCGGCACGACCAGGTGCCCGGTCATGATCGACCGCACGCCCGCCCGCACGGCCGCCGTGAACGGCACGAACTCCACCGCCGCCAGCTCCGCCGCCGTGCGCGGCAGCACGGGCAGCGCCTCGTGCGAGTCCACCGTGGACGCGCCGTGGCCGGGGAAGTGCTTCGCGCACGCCGCCACGCCCACCGCCTGCATCCCCTCGACGAACGCCGCCACGTGCTCGCCGACCGCCACCGGGTCCGAGCCGAACGACCGCACGCCGATCACCGGGTCGTCCAGGGTCAGCACCAGGTCCGCCGACGGCGCGAGGTTCAGGCTCACCCCGCACGCCGCCAGCCGCGACCCGACGGACGCCGCCACCTCCCGGGTGAGCCGCAGGTCGCCGGCCGCGCCGAGGGCGTGGTTGCCCGGCACCTCGGAGCCCCGCCCGTAGTCGAGCCGGGTGACGTCCCCGCCCTCCTCGTCGATGCCGACGACGACGTCCGCACGCGCACCCCTCAGCTGCGCGTTGAGCGCCGTGACCTGCGCGTCCGTCTCCTCGGAGGTGCCGGCGACGACGTTGCGCCCGAACAGCACCACGCCGCCGAGCCCGTCCGCCACCCGCTTCAACAGCCAGTCCGGGGCCGTGGTCCCGTGGAACCCCGGCAGCAGGACGGCCGACGCGAGCCGGTGCAACGACATGCGGTCCCTACCCCTTCACCGCACCGGCGGTGACACCGGTGACCATCTTGCGCTGCACGATCAGGAAGAACACCAGCACCGGCAGCGTGAACAGGGCCGACGCCGCCATCGCGCCGCCCCAGTCGGTGCCGAAGTTGGTCTGGAACCCCGACAGCCACACCGGCAGGGTCTCCTTCGACTGGTCCTTGACCAGCGACAGCGCGAACAGGAACTCGTTCCACGCCGTGACGAAGGCGAACACCGAGGTGGCGACCAGGCCGGGGCCCAGCAGCGGCAGCGTGACGCGGCGGAACGCGCCCCACCGGCCGCAGCCGTCGACCATCGCCGCCTCCTCCAGCTCCAGCGGGATGCCGTTGACGAACCCGCGCAGCGTCCACGCGCAGAACGGCAGCGTCACCGCGAAGTAGATGAGCGCCAGCGCGGGCAGCCGGTCGAGCAGGTCGAGGTCCCTCATCATCAGGAACATGGGGATGAGCAGCGCCTCGAACGGCGCCATCTGCGCCACCAGCATCATCATCACGAAGCCCTTGCGGCCGCGGAACCGCATCCGGGACAGCGCGACCGCCGCCAGCAGGCCCACGACGAGCGCCGCGGCCACCGCCGACAGCGACACCAGCAGGCTGTTGCCCAGCGAGGTGAGGAACCCGGGCTTGGTCCACGCGGTCACGAAGTTGGTGCTCGTGACCGAGAACGGGATCAGGTCGTAACCGCTGGTCAGCATCTCGCCGCGCGGCTTGAGCGCGGTCGAGACCATCCAGTAGGTCGGGAACGCGAAGAACAGCGCCACGACCAGGGCGGCCGCGTTGGCCGCCACCTTCTTGGCGATCACAGCCCACCCTCCTGGGAACGGACCAGCCGGCGCAGGTACTGGAACGTCAGCAGCGCGAGCAGCGCCACCATCACCACGGACACCGCCGCGGCCACGCCGAAGTGGCTCTGGGAGATGCCCTCCAGGTACTGGTAGACCGCGAGCGTCGTGCTGCCGCCGTCCGGGCCGCCCTTCTTCATGGCCCAGATCTGCGCGAACACCTTGAAGTCCCACAGCAGCGACAGGAACGTCACCATCATCAGCAGCGGGCGCAGCTCGGGCCAGGTCACCGCGCGGAACGTCTGCCACGCGGACGCCCCGTCGATGCCCGCCGCCTCGTACTGGTCCTTGGGGATGCCGACGGCCCCCGCGTACAGCGAGAACGCCAGGAACGGGATCGCCTGCCACACGATCAGCAGCCCGATCACCGCGAGCGTCGACGTGCCGGTGGAGAACCACGAGTACCCGGCGAACGAGTCGAAGCCGACCTTCACCAGGGTCTTGTTGAGGATGCCGTACTGCTGGTCGAAGATCCACTGGTAGACGGTGGTGGCCGCGAGCAGCGGCATCGCCCACGCCAGCAGCATCGCGACCTGGAGCACGATCCGCACCACCGGGCTGACCACCCGCATCAGCAGCGCGATCAGCAGGCCGGCCAGCACGGACGCGGCCACCACGAGCGCGGTGAACACCACCGTGCGCAGCGCGATCATCCAGAACTCGGGGTCGCCGAGGATCTCGGCGTAGTTGTCCAGGCCGGTCCACACGACCTCGCCGCGGGTCAGCTCGCGCAGGTTCAGCTTGCGGAAGCTCGTCACCAGGACGGAGAGGACCGGCCAGCCGATCAGCCAGAGGACGGCCACCAGCGCGGGTGCCAGCAGCAGGTAGGGCAGCGCCCGGTCGAGGGCGCCGCCCCGACGGCGCGGCGCGCCGTCCGGGTGCGCGGCACGCCGCGGTGCCGACGGGGGCCAGCCGCTCATCGTAGCGGTCACGATG
>NZ_JBPKJK010000305.1:0-4367 GCF_051756985.1 Saccharothrix sabaoui | reverse complement strand
CCGCGCCGGTTCGCCCAGCGGCGCCGGTTCGCCCAGCAGCACCGGGACGCTGAGCGGCGCGCGGAACGACAGCAGGTTCAGCAGCGGCGGCGGCTCGGCGGACGCGAGGCGGAGGTCCGGGAAGCGGCGGGCCGTCTCGCGCAGCACCACCTCCGCCTCCAGCCGGGCCAGGCCCGCACCCAGGCAGAAGTGCCGCCCGTGGCCGAACGCCAGGTGGCGGTGGTTGTTCGGCCGGGCCGGGCAGAACCGCTCCGGGTCGTCGAACACCTCCGGGTCCGAGCCGCTGCCCATCAGCATGAGCAGCAGCGGCGCGCCCGCGGGCAGGTCCACGCCGGAGAGGGTCACCGGCTCGGCGGTCACCCGCCGCCACGTGGTCACCGGCGGCTCGCGCCGCAGCACCTCCTCCACGCACGCCGCCGCGAACCCCGGCTCGTCGAGCCGGGACCACAGGTCGCCGTGCCGCAGCACCGCGTGGAACACCGCGCACAGCAGCTGCGTCGTCGTCTCCTGGCCGGCGATCAGCAGGAAGTAGCAGAGGCCGGCGGCGTCGCGCGGCGGCACGCCGGCCGCGCGCAGGGCCCCGAACAGGTCGTCCCCGCCGTCCGCGGCCCTGATCCGGGAGGTCAGCCACCGGTGGAACGCGGCGGCGGGTCCGGCCAGCTCGCGCTGCCGCCCCGGCGTGACGTCGCCCCAGAACAGCTCCAGGGACGCCGTGCTCCACGCCTTGAGCGCGGTCACGTCCACGTCGCGGATGCCCAGGGCCTCCAGCAGCACGACCGCGGGCAGGTCGCGGGCCAGCGCCGGGTGCAGGTCGGCGTGGCCGGACAGCCGGTCCAGCCGCTCGCGGGTCAGCTCGGCGACGCGCGGCCCGAGGGCGGCGACCCGGGCGGGGGTGAGGAAGCGGGCCACCAGCCGGCGCAGGTCGGCGTGGGTGGCGGTGCCGTTGTTGGCCAGCGTCGGGGGCAGCGAGAACCCGGCGCGGGCCAGCACCCGCAGCACGGGGCCGGGGATGGGGACCACCGCGTCCAGCGCGTTGTCCGGGCGGAACCGGCGCGGGTCGGCCAAGGCGGCGCGCACGTCGTCGTAGCGGCTGACCAGCCACAGCCCGGTGCACCCGTCGCGGTGGACCGGCGCGGTCTCGCGCAGCTCGCGCAGGTCGCCGGGTCCGTGCTGGAAGAGGTCCACGCCGGCACGGTAGCCGCCGGGTGCGACACTGCCGGCGTGAGTGCGCACACAGGCGAGTCGGTGTTCGACTGGATCGACACGCGGGCCGAGGCCCGCGCGAAGGCCGGCCTGGCCCGCCGGCTGCGGCCCCGCCCGGCCGACTCGACGGACCTCGACCTGGCGTCCAACGACTACCTCGGCCTGGCCCGCGACAAGCGGGTGATGGGCGCCGCCGCGGCGGCCTCGCTGCGCTGGGGCGCGGGCTCGACCGGGTCGCGCCTCGTCACCGGCTCGATCGAGCTGCACACCGAGCTGGAGTACGAGCTGGCGAACTTCTGCGGCGCGCAGTCCGCGCTGGTGTTCTCCTCCGGCTACGCGGCGAACCTCGGCGTGCTGACCGCGCTGTCCGGGCCGGGCACCGCGATCGTCGCCGACCAGCACATCCACGCCTCGCTCATCGACGGCACCCGGCTGTCCAAGGCCGACGTGGTGGTCGCCGGGCACTGCGACGTGCCGCAGGTCACGCACGCCCTGGCCACCCGCGGCAAGCGGCGGGCGCTGGTCGTCACCGACTCGGTGTTCTCGGTGGACGGCGACCTCGCGCCGCTGGCCGGGCTGGCGGCGGCGTGCCGCGAGCACGACGCGGCGCTGGTCGTGGACGACGCGCACGGCCTGGGCGTGGTCGGCGAGGGCGGGCGCGGCGCGGTGCACGCGGCGGGCCTGGCCAAGTCCCCGGACGTGGTGACGACGGTGACGCTGTCCAAGTCGCTCGGCGCGCAGGGCGGCGCGGTGCTCGGCCCGAGCCGGGTGATCCGGCACCTGGTCGACACGGCGCGCACGTTCATCTTCGACACCGGCCTCGCGCCGTCGAGCACCGCGGCGGCGCTGGCCGCGCTCAAGGTGCTGCGGGAGGAGCCCGACCGGCCGGGGCGGGCCCTGGACGTGGCCCAGGACCTCGCGTTCCGGCTGAAGGAGAAGGGGCTGCGGGTCAGCACGCCGACCGCGGCCGTGGTGTCGGTCCAGGCGCCGTCGGCCGAGGCGGCGTTCGGCTGGGCCGAGGCATGCCGCGCGCAGGGCGTGGTCGTCGGCTGCTTCCGGCCGCCGTCCGTGCCCGACCAGGTCTCCCGGCTCCGGTTGACCGCCCGCGCCGACCTCACCGGGGCCGACGTCGAGCGGGTCGTGCGGGTGATCAGCGAGACCGGCGCATCCGCAGGTGCGGTATCCCGTCCTCGATGAACTCCGCGCCCTCCGGCTCGAAGCCGAACGAGGCGTAGAAGTCGGTGACGTGGGTCTGCGCGTCCAGCACGCAGTCGGCGTCGCCGACCTCGGCCAGCGCCGCGTCCACCAACCGGCGGCCGTGGCCCCGGCCGCGGGCGGCGCGGGCGGTGCAGACGCGGCCGATGCGGAAGCCGCCGCCGGGTTCCTCCAGCAGCCGCAGGTACGCCTCCGGCCGGGGGGAGCCGACCGACTCGATCCACAGGTGCCGGGTGCCCGGCTCCAGGTCACGGCCGTCCAGCTCCGGGTAGGGGCAGTCCTGCTCGACCACGAACACGTCGACGCGCAGGGCGAGCAGGGCGTAGAGCTGCTCGGGCGTCAGGTCCGCCGACCACTGCCTGCGCAGGGTGGCGTGGGGCGACTGGCTCACGCGGCCTTGGTACCACAGCCTCAGTCGCCGCGACCGCGCAGCTCGGGCAGGTAGCGGCTCAGCCGGGTGTAGACGCCCGGCTGGTCGGGGCGCGCGCAGCCGCGGCCGTAGGACACGACGCCGACCAGCGCGCCGGCCGCGGTGAGCGGGCCGCCCGAGTCGCCCTCGCACGCGTCCTTGCCGCCCTCGGGGTAGCCCGCGCACAGCATCCCGTCCGGCTGGTAGGCGGGGACGGCGGCGGCGCACTCGGCGTCGGTGCGGATCGGCACGTCCACCTGCCGCAGCCGCCTGCTGGGCGCCTTCAGCTCGCCCGTGCGGCCCCAGCCGTAGACGGTGGCCCGCGCCGGGCCGGTGTCGGCGACGCGCACCGGGTGGACGGGCACCGGCTCGGCCAGGGTGAGCACCGCCACGTCGTGGCCGGAGGCGACGTCGGTGAAGTCGGGGTGCCGCCAGACGGCCCGGACCTCGACGGCGTGCCCCGCGTCCCCGTCGAGGTCGGCCCGGCCGACGAGCGCGGTCACCTCCTCCGGGCGGCGGTCGCGCCGGGTGAGCGCGGTGCGCTCGACCGTGCAGTGCGCGGCGGTGACGACCTCGTCGGGGCCGATCAGCGCGCCGCCGCAGAAGAACCCGCCCGCCCGGTCGACCAGCGCGACGGCCCACGGCACGGGGGGCGCCTCCCGACCGCCGACGACCGCGTCCGCGGGCACCGCGGACAGGACCAGCACGAGGACCGCGAAGACCGGCGCGCTGATGCGCATGGCGTACCCCTCTACGACAGGTGGTCGATCGGGCACCGACCGTAGCGGACCGGCGAGGTGAGCGTCAGCGGGGGATCAAAACCGGAAAATCTGTTGTTAGGATGCCGTAGAGCCGAAGATTTGAAGGCTTGAGAGACAGATCACGCCGATCTGTCCGGATCACGAGGGGGGTTTCCCATGCACCTGGACTTCACCCAGCTCCCGGCGTTCCTCATCGCGTGCGCGGTGGTCGTGCTGACGCCCGGGGTGGACGCCTTCCTCCTGCTGCGCACCTCGATGCGCGCGGGCACCCGGGCCGGTCTGTGGGCACTGGCGGGCATCCACACCGCCGCGTTCACCCAGGTCGCCCTGGTCATCTCGGGCCTGGGCGCGGTGGTCGCGCGCTACCCGGCGGTGCTGACCTCGCTGCGCTGGATCGGCGCGGCCTACCTGCTCTACCTGGCGCTGTCCATCGCGCGCGGGCTCCTCCTGCGGCGCTCCGACGGGGAGGGGGCGGCGGTGGTCGCGGACCGGCCGTTCCGGCAGGGGTTCCTGACCAACATCACCAACCCGAAGATGCTGCTGTTCTCGCTGGCGTTCCTGCCGCAGTTCATCGGCACGGGCGACCCGACGTGGCAGCTCGGCATGCTCGCCGCCGTGTTCCTGGGGCTCGCGGCGCTGTGGGAGCTGACGATCGTGGTGGCCGCGGCACGGGTCGGCGGGTCGCTGCGGCGGCCGGGCGTGACGACGGCGCTGGACGCGGTGTGCGCGACGGTGTTCGCGACCATGTCGGTCGGGCTCGTCCTCTGACCCTCCCCCGA
>NZ_JBPKJK010000304.1:0-4435 GCF_051756985.1 Saccharothrix sabaoui | reverse complement strand
TCCCGAGCGCGCGGCTGCGCGCGGCGGTGGCGGACGTGGTGGAGGCCGACGCGCTGATCGCGGTGACCCCGACGTTCAACGCCTCCTACAGCGGGCTGTTCAAGTCCTTCGTGGACGTGCTGGACCCCGACTCGCTGGCGGGCAAGCCGGTGCTCATCGGGGCGACCGGCGGCAGCGAGCGGCACTCGCTGGTGCTCGACCACGCGCTGCGCCCGCTGTTCGCCTACCTGAAGGCGGTCGTGCTGCCGACCGGCGTGTACGCGGCGTCGTCGGACTGGGGCGCGGAGGGCCTGCCCGGTCGCATCGACCGCGCCGCGGGCGAGCTGGCGGACCTGCTCACCGGGCGGCCCGTCGCCGCGAAGCGGACCGGCGAGGACTTCGTGCCGTTCGACCAGCTCCTCGCCGGCCGCTGACCACCGTCGACAGCACCACCGTCGACAGCACCGCCGTCGACAGCACCGCCGCCGACAGCACCGCCGTCGACAGCACCGCCGCCGACAGCACCGCCGCCGACGGCACGCCCACCGCGCCGCCCCGCGCCGGAACGGATTCGATCACCGGTGGGGGCGGCGCATAGGGTGCGACCATGTCCGCCTCGCTGCACCTGGCGGTGCGCAACGCCGTCGTCCTGAACACCGCGCTGGCCCGTGCGCGCGGGCACGACCTCGTGACGCGGCCCGGTTTCCTCGCGGTGTCCGGGCCGCCCCTGCTGCGGGTGCTGCTGCTGCGGCCCGACCCGGACCCCGACGACCTCGCCGAACTGGCCCTGCTGGTCGAGGCGGCGCGGTCGCGGGTGCGGGTCGAGGACCCGTTCTCCACCGTCGACGGCGCCGCCCTCGGCCTGACCGCCGAGCACCTGCCGGTGATGCTCCGCCACGCCCGGCCCGTGCCGCCGCCCGCCGCGGTGGTCACGCCGGTGCGCACCCCCGCCGAGGCGGCCCTGGTCGAGCGCGTCGTCGTCGACGGCTTCCCGCTGCCCGGCTTCCCGCCCGGCGGCGCGCTGCCCGCCGCCCTGCTCGACACCGACGGCGTGGCGCTGCACCTGGCGTGGCGCGACGGCGAACCGGCCGGCGCGTGCCTCACCGTCGACGCCCACCACGCGCGCGGCGTGTACTGGCTGGCGACGCTGCCCGGCCACCGCTCCCGCGGCGTCGCCCGGTCGCTGCTGCACGCCGTGCTCGCCGACCCCGTGCCGGCCACCCTCACCGCGACCGAGCAGGGCCGCGCGCTCTACGACTCGCTCGGCTTCGAGGTGGTCGCCCGCGCGACCTGGTGGTCGAACTGACCACCCGCGCCCGCCCGGCCCGGCCATTGTCGCCGCCCCACCGGCCCCGCCCCGGCGCGGTTACCCGGTCACCGGCCGGAAACGTCCCCGCGCGTTCCCCCGATCAGGTGGGACGAGTCCGGCCGGGCTTTGCCGGCGCGGGTGAACGCCCGGCGAATGACCGCTGTCGACCGCGCCACGACGCGATTGCGCAATTCGCCGGTCGGAAGTCCGGAACAGCGGTCCGGGGACCGTTCCCCGCTCCTTCCACACCGTGGGACACCTGCGCATACCCGGTCGCGGGGGGCATCCCCGGAACGGGGAAGGGGGGCCCGGTGTGGGAGACTGCGCGCCATGGCTCCTCTTCGCTTCGCCCTGCCCAACAAGGGTTCGTTGAGTGCTCCCGCGGCCCAAATGCTGGCCGAAGCGGGGTACCGGGTGAACAGGTCCGGCCGTGAGCTGATCGTGGCGGACCCGGCAAATGACGTTCAGTTCTTTTTCCTGCGGCCCCGCGACATCGCGGTCTACGTCGGCGAGGGTTCGCTCGACGTCGGCATCACCGGTCGCGATCTGCTGCTCGACTCCACGGTGTCCGCGAAGGAGATCCTCCCGCTGGGCTTCGGCCGGGCCAAGTTCTACTTCGCCTCGAAGCCGGGCGGCATCGAGGACGCGTCCGGCCTGGAGGGCAGGCGGATCGCCACCAGCTACCCGAACCTGGTCAAGCAGCACCTCGACGAGCTGGGCCTCAAGGCCCACCTGGTGCGGTTGGACGGCGCGGTCGAGACCGCCGTCGAGCTGGGCGTCGCCGACGCGATCGCCGACGTGGTGGAGACCGGCATCACCCTCAAGACCTCCGGCCTGGAGACGTTCGGCTCGCCGATCCTCAAGTCCGAGGCCGTCCTGATCCAGGGCGACACGGTCGCCGAGACCCCCGAGGCGGTGCGCGCCGTCGAGATCCTGCACCGCCGCCTCCAGGGCGTGCTCATCGCCCGCCGCTACGTCATCCTCGACTTCGACTGCCCCGTCGAGGCCCAGGAGGAGGCGTTCAAGCTCGTGCCGGGCATCGAGTCGCCCACGGTCTCGCCGCTGGCCCGCGAGGGCTGGGTCGCGGTGCGCTCCCTCGTGCCGCGCGACGACGCGCCGTTCATCATGGACGAGCTGTGGCGCGTGGGCGCCCGCGCCATCCTGGTCAGCTCCCTGGACACCTGCCGCATCTGACGGCCCTCCCGTGCCACTCCCGGTCCACCTCGCGGCCCGCCAGACCCGATCTGGCGGGCCGTCTCGCGCCTCAGGGGTGAGGGCGCCCGCGTCGTCGAGCGGCTCCGATCAGTTTTCACCGGAACGCACGTCATGACAGTGGACGACGGCGCCGCCGCCGACCGCACGTCCGCCGAGGAAGGACCACTGTGAACGCCATCGAGACATCGGGACTGGTCAAGGTGTTCGGGGACACCCGCGCCGTGGACGGCGTGGACCTGACCGTCCCCGCCGGCGCGGTGTACGGGCTGCTGGGCCCCAACGGCGCGGGCAAGACCACCACGGTCCGCGTGCTCGCCACCCTGCTCAGGCCCGACGAGGGGGAGGCGCGGGTGTTCGGCCACGACGTGCGCGCCGACCCGGACGCGGTGCGGCGGCTCGTCAGCCTCACCGGCCAGTACGCCTCCGTCGACGAGGACCTGACCGGCACCGAGAACCTGGTGCTGCTGGGCAGGCTGCTCGGCCACGGCCGCGCCCACGCCCGGCGGCGCGCCGCGCGGCTGCTCGACGCGTTCGGCCTGGGCGAGGCCGCGGCCAAGCAGGTCAAGCACTACTCGGGCGGGATGCGCCGCCGGCTCGACATCGCCGCCAGCATCCTCAACACCCCGAAGCTGCTGTTCCTCGACGAACCCACCACGGGGCTGGACCCGCGCAGCCGCAACCAGGTGTGGGACATCGTCCGCGCGGTCGTCGCGCACGGCACCACCGTGCTGCTGACCACCCAGTACCTCGACGAGGCCGACCAGCTCGCCTCCCGCATCGCGGTCGTCGACCGGGGAAAGGTCATCGCCGAGGGCACCAAGGGCGAGCTGAAGGCGTCCGTCGGCGCGGGCACGGTGCACCTGCGGCTGCGCGACGCCGACCAGCGGCCCCGCGCCCGGGAGGTCCTCGTCGCCGCGCTGGACGCCGAGGTGCTGCTCGACCACGACCCGGTCGCCCTCACCGCGCGGCTCACCGGCCGCGCCACCGAGCAGGCCGCCGAGGCGCTCGGGCGGCTCGCCCGCGAGGGCATCACCGTCGACAACTTCTCCCTCGGCCAGCCCAGCCTCGACGAGGTCTTCCTGGCCCTGACCGACAAGAACGCGAAGGGGGCGGCGGCGTGACCGTCACCGACGAAGCCGAGCTCCTGGCCGCGCCCAAGCCCGAGGACCTCGCGGCGGTCCTGCTGGAGACCGAGCGCCCGCCCCCGCCCGGCGCGCTGTCCGCGTCGCTCACGTTCGGCTGGCGGGCCGTGCTGAAGATCAAGCACGTGCCCGAGCAGCTCTTCGACGTGACCGCGTTCCCGATCATGATGGTCCTGATGTTCACCTACCTGTTCGGCGGCGCGCTGGCGGGCTCGCCGGGGGAGTACCTCCAGTACCTGCTGCCCGGCATCACGGTCACCAGCGTCGTGATGATCACCATGTACACGGGCGTCGCGGTGAACACCGACATCGAGAAGGGCGTGTTCGACCGGTTCCGCACGCTGCCGATCTGGCGGCCCGCGCCGATGGTCGGCTACATCCTCGGCGACCTGCTGCGCTACGTGCTGGCGTCCACCACCATCGTGGTCGTCGGCCTGGTCCTCGGGTTCCGGCCCGGCGGCGGGGTCGTCGGCGTGGTGCTCGGCGTGGCCGTGCTGGTGGCGTTCTCGTTCGCGTTCTCCTGGATCTGGACGACGTTCGGCCTGCTGCTGCGCAGCGAGAAGTCCGTGATGGGCGTGAGCATGCTCGTGCTGTTCCCGCTGACGTTCCTGTCCAACGTCTACGTCGTGCCGACCACGATGCCGGGGTGGTTGCAGGCGTTCGTCAACGTCAACCCGGTGACCAAGCTGGTGGACGCGGTGCGCTCGCTGATGGCGGGCGGCTTCGACGGCGGTGCGCTGCTGTGGACGCTGGGCTACGGCGTGGCGTTCACGGTCGTGTTCGGCACCTG
>NZ_JBPKJK010000303.1:0-4485 GCF_051756985.1 Saccharothrix sabaoui | reverse complement strand
GACCTCAACGCGGTTCGGTGCCCGTCGGCTCACTCGCCGTCGTGCGCGACCTCGGTGTCGTTGTCGTCGTTGTCGGTGTTGATGCACAGGTTCTCGTCGTTGTGCGAGAGGATCGGCACCGCGATGACGTTGACCTCGGTGTTGCAGACGTTGAGGTTGCTCAGCAGGTCGGAGTCGTTGCCGAAGTTGACGAGGCCGATCTGGTCAACCTCGTCGCCCTCCTCGCCCTCCTCGTAGTAGGCCTCGACCTCGCCGATGGCGTAGTTGCCGCCCCAGTGGTCCTCGTGGCCCGGCGACGCGAAGGCCGGGGAGCCCAGCATCACGAGACCCGCAGCGGCCATGGCGACGACGCCTGCCTTCTTCAACATGTGGAACACACTCCTCTGATGAGAATTTGTGATGACCCCCGCGTCCCCGTTCAAGCATTCGGTCCGGGGGAATCCGGCGGCTCAGGCGGTGATGCCCTCGGAGCGATAATTTACCGCCTGACAGCGGCGGAGTCAGCTCTCTGACACTATCGTGTGAATTATTTTTCTGTTCGTTTGTGGGCTATGTCGCACTGGGTATCGATCATGCCTTCCGGCACGCTTCGCCCTTCGGTATTTAATCCGACTGGGACTTTCTCGGCGGCGTTACCACGGAAGAGTGATGGAGTGCATTCCCGGCACTCTCCGTGGTGAACGTGTGGAGTGCCCGGTGCATTTCCCCTGGTGCCCGGAATTCGTTCACCGGGAAGTGTGGGACCGGTGTTTTCCGCGGGGCGGATTCGCGCGCGTCAGCCGCTCGCGCGAGGCGGCCGGTATCGCCGGGCCGGTATCGCCGGGTCCGTGCCGCCGGGCCGGTCACGCGGTCCGCGAACGCGAAGAGCGGTGGTCCGCGCTGTGCGGACCACCGCTCCGGGGGCGGTGACGTCGGGTTCGACCGACTTACTCGCCGGCGACCACGGTGTCGTTGTCGTCGTCGTCGGTGTTGACGCACAGGTTCGGGTGGTCGTTGTGCGACAGCACCGGCACGGCGATGACGTTGACCTCGGTGTTGCAGACGTTGAGCTGGCTCAGCAGGTCCGAGTCGTTGCCGAAGTTGATGGCGCCGAACTGGTCGGAAACGTCGCCGTTCTCGCCCTCCAGGTACGCGAGGTCCGCCTCGCCGATCGCGAAGTTGCCGCCGTCGACCGGGTGGAAGCCGTGCTCGTCCGGCTCGCCGCTCAGGGCGAACGCGGGGGAGCCGAGCATCATGAGCCCGGCCACGACTGCGGCAACGGTGCTTGCCTTCTTCAGCACTTGCACTCTCCTCTTCATGGGTTTCCCCGTTTTGTCAGCGCTGTGAGAAGCCCGCAAGCGGGTTCGTCGCGGGCAAACTACCGAACCCGGACCCCCGCTCGAAGGCTGATAACCCTATTGTGTGACGCCGGGCGGTCTGTCATCCCACGAAAAGGTGTTCTTCTTCGGGTGATTCGCGGTGCCCGTGGCCCTGTGGTAAATCGCGCGGTCCTCTCGTATCGTCTCCGACCTGTGGACGGCGACGGGATCGTGCGGGAGTACCAGGTGCTCGGGCTGGGGCTCGGGAAACTGGTGCCTGGACTGGTCGACTCGTTCACCGGGGACCGGGCGCTGCTCCGGGCCGTGGACGACGCGCCCCGCCCGCACCCCGCCACGCTCGCCGAGCGCGCCGCCCTGCTGCGCCGCGAGCTGCCGGGCACCGACCTGGAACCGGAGCGCAAGCGGTTCCTGGAGGCGCACCTGGTGGCCGCCGAGACCACCGCGCGCCGGCTCGCGGGCGTGCGCGTGCCGTTCGTGGAGGAGGTCCGGTCGTACTTCCAGGTCGACGTGCGCCCCGGCCACCCCGACACCTACCGCCGCGCCCACGTCGAGCTGGACGCCCTGCTGCCCGGCGGCGGGTCGCTGGCCGAGCGGCTCGCCGACCACCGCGCCCTGGACGAGGTGCCGCCGCGCAAGCTCGGGCCCGTCGTGCACGCCCTGTCCAGCGCGCTGCGCGACCGCGTCCGGCAGCGCTACGAGCTGCCCGCGCACGAGGTCGTCGAGTACGAGGTGGTCACCGACAAGCCGTGGAGCGGGTTCAACTACTACCTGGGCGGCTTCCGCTCGCGGGTCGCGATCAACGCCGACCTGGGCCACCGCACGTCCAACCTGCCGCACCTGGTCGCGCACGAGTCCTACCCCGGCCACCACACCGAGCACTGCCGCAAGGAGGTCGGCCTGGTCGGCAAGCGCGGCCACGCCGAGCAGTCGATCTTCCTGATCAACTCGCCGCAGTGCCTGATGGCCGAGGGCATGGCCGAGCTGGGCCTGCACGCCGTGGTCGGCGCGGGCTGGGGCCGCTGGACCGAGGACGTCGTCGGCGACCTGGGCCTGCGGATGGACGGCGAGCTGGCCGAGCGCGTCGAGGGGGCGCTGTCCGGGCTGCTCACCGTGCGCCAGGACGCCGCGCTGATGCTGCACGACCGGCGCGCCCACCCCGACGAGGTGGTCGAGTTCCTGCGCCGCTGGCTGCTCGTGCCCGAGCGGCGGGCCCGGCACATGCTGCGCTTCCTCGCCGACCCGCTGTGGCGGGCCTACACCACCACCTACGTCGAGGGCGTGCGGCTGCTGCGGGCGTGGCTCGACCTCCGCGCCCCGGCGGACACCCTCGGTGACCGCTATTTGAGACTCCTCGACGAGCCGCTGGTGCCGCGGACCCTCCGGCAGGAGATCGACGAGGGCGTGCCCTGGCTGCCCCGCGACCCTGGGTGACCGGATCACCGGGACGGCCGTCAGGCCGCTGAGCTGCGCGGACGAGGGCGCGTTGCGCCGGTGTGACGGCCGGTGGCGCCGCGCAAGCACCCGTTGTGGCCATCTTTCCCGCGTTTTGCGACCAGGTGACGAATTGACGAATCACCTGTGTGGCTGCCTGCATAAGAGGGACTGCGGAGGTAACTTCCGGTTGGC
Organism: Saccharothrix sabaoui; assembly: GCF_051756985.1. NCBI lineage: Bacteria > Bacillati > Actinomycetota > Actinomycetes > Pseudonocardiales > Pseudonocardiaceae > Saccharothrix > Saccharothrix sabaoui. The sequence goes on along the minus strand of NZ_JBPKJK010000303.1, from coordinate 1,540 downwards.
GGGACGCGTCCACTGCGGACCGCGCAGGGAGGCCCTGATCGTGGCGGTGAGCACGAGGGGGCCGGCACCCGGCCCTCGTGGTCGGTGCGCCAGAGCGTGACGGCGTACCGGTCGATCGGGGTGGTGCCTGGCCCAGCGAGGAGCGGACGCGGGTGCCGCGTTCGTGAGGGAGTTGCCGTGAACGCACGACGACCCGCGAGCCGTTCCTCAGGCTCATCGCGCAGCACTTCTCGGCGCCGTGGCGCGCCCACGACCAACACGTACGTGGTGGACACGTCCGTGCTGCTCTCCGACCCGATGGCCACCACGCGGTTCGCGGAGCACGAGGTCGTGCTGCCGCTCGTGGTGATCAGCGAGCTGGAGGGCAAGCGGCACCACCCCGAGCTGGGCTGGTTCGCGCGGGAGGCGCTGAGGCTGCTCGACGACCTGCGGCTGAAGCACGGCCGCCTGGACAACCCGGTGCCGATCGGCGAGCACGGGGGCGTCCTGCGCGTCGAGCTCAACCACTCCGACCCGGAGGTGCTGCCCGCGGGTTTCCGCACGGACTCCAACGACGCCCGCATCCTGGCCTGCGCGCTCAACCTCGCGGCCGAGGGCAACGCCGTCACGCTGGTCACGAAGGACATGCCCCTGCGCGTCAAGGCCGGTGCCGTCGGCCTCGCCGCGGAGGAGTACCGGGCGCACGACGTCACCCTGTCGGGCTTCTCGGGGATGTCCGACGTGGACGTCGACCAGTCCGTCGTGGACGCCCTGTACCGGGACGGCGTGATCGACCCGGCGACGTTCGACCCCGGCGCGCCCGACCTCGCCCGCGTGGCCGAGCTGCCGTGCCACAGCGGCCTGCGGCTGCTCGCGGGCACGTCGAGCGCCCTGGGCCGGGTCACCGCGGACAAGCAGGTCAGGCTGGTGCGCGGCGACCGCGAGGCGTTCGGCGTGCACGGCCGGTCCGCGGAGCAGCGCGTGGCGCTGGACCTGCTGCTCGACACCGAGGTCGGCATCGTCTCGCTGGGCGGGCGGGCCGGCACCGGCAAGTCGGCGCTCGCGCTGTGCGCGGGCCTGGAGGCGGTCATGGAGCGCCGCCAGCACCGCAAGGTCGTCGTGTTCCGCCCGCTGTACGCGGTGGGCGGGCAGGAGCTGGGCTACCTGCCGGGCTCCGAGAGCGAGAAGATGCAGCCGTGGGCGCAGGCGGTGTTCGACACCCTCGGCGCGCTGGTCAGCCAGGACGTGGTCGAGGAGGTCATGGACCGCGGCATGCTGGAGGTGCTGCCGCTGACCCACATCCGGGGCCGGTCGCTGCACGACTCGTTCGTCATCGTCGACGAGGCGCAGTCGCTGGAGCGCAACGTCCTGCTCACCGTGCTGTCGCGGCTGGGCACCAACTCGCGGGTCGTGCTCACGCACGACGTGGCGCAGCGCGACAACCTGCGCGTCGGGCGGCACGACGGCGTGGCGGCGGTCATCGAGAAGCTGAAGGGCCACCCGCTGTTCGCGCACGTCACCCTGACCCGGTCGGAGCGCTCGCCGATCGCGGCGCTGGTGA
>NZ_JBPKJK010000302.1:0-4576 GCF_051756985.1 Saccharothrix sabaoui | reverse complement strand
TCAGCCCGCCTTGTCGCGGCGGGAGCCGAACGTGAACGCGACGCCCCACATCATGAGCATGACCCCGCCCACGGCGCCGGTGACGTTGCGCCACGTGCCCAGGCCGCCGGCGCCGGACATGGCCGCGACACCGCTGAGCACGAGGCTCACCAGCAGCAGCGCCAGCGCCGTGAAGCCGAGTGCGGCGACCGCCGTCCGTCCGGGGTCCCTCTCACGGGTCATACCGACTCCTCACTGCTGGAAGTAGTCCGAGAACGGGTTGAAGCACGCGTTCAGGTCCGTGAACTCGTCGCTCCACGAGTTGTCCGTGTCGACCCAGGCCCGGGAGATGTAGCAGCCCGCCGCGATCGGCGTCGCGACCGCGCCGAGCGCCTTCCCGGCGAACTTGGCCGCGCCGCTCACCCCGAGGAACGACAACGCCCCGGTGGGGTCGCTGTTGTTGATCGGGTCGCCCTGGGCGTAGTTGTACGGGTTGGGTTCCTGGCCGGTGGGGTCGGGGGAGCGGAAGCGCGCGTAGGCGCTGTCGTAGACGCGGTAGCCGAGCAGGTGGTGGCCGCGCTGGAGCTGGTAGGCGCCGAGGTAGCGGAACGGGTTGGCGTTCGCGGCGGTGCCGGTGGCGGTGACCACGCCGTAGGGGCTGTAGGCGTAGCGGGCGGCCACGTCGCCGTTGGCGTCGACCAGGGCCATGACGCTGCCCTGCGGGTCGGTGACCGCGCCGTAGCGCGCGCCGGCGGGGGTCCTGAGGGTGACCAGCAGGCCGTCGGGGTCGCGGGTGTAGCCGGTGCGCTGCCCGTTGTCCACGGTCTCTGTTACCCCGAGCGCGGTGCGGGTGAACACGTGGGTGACCTGGCTGCCGCCGGTCGGGGTCTCGGTGATGGTGTGCGGCTGGGCCTGGTCGCCGGTGTCGTAGGCGAAGTCGAGCACCTTCGTGCTGCCGAGGTTGCCGGTGAGCAGCTGGTTGGTGGGGCTGAAGGTGAAGCTGGACTCCGGGTTGGTGGTGGACTTGTAGTTGCCCGCGCCGTCGAACACCGCGTTCACGTCGTTGATCTTGGTGTACTGGTCGGCGGCGTTGACGGTGTACGTGCGGCCCTCGCCGGAGAGCAGGTTGGTGGCGTTGTCCAGGCTGTAGGTGCCGGTGCCCGCCTGGGTCAGACGGCCCAGCGCGTCGTAGGTGTAGGCGACGGTGCCCTGGGTGTAGACGTACTTGGTCTGGATCTTGTCGGTGTCGGTGCCGTCCGCCTTGGCGTAGGTGTAGCTGAGGAACGGGAAGACGACCGTGCCGGCCTTGCCGATCCAGCTGTACCTCAACCGGCCGGAGGTGTCGTACTCGTTGGTCTGCCACGCCTGCCCACCGGGGAAGGTGGTCCTGGTGCGCTGGTCGTTGTCGTCGTGCTCGAACGTGGTGGTGCCGCCGTGCGCGTCGGTCAGCGAGGAGAGCCGGTCGGCCTCGTCGTAGTCGTAGGTGGCGGTGCCGGACGGGGTGGTCAGGGTCTTGAGGTTGCCGGCCTTGTCGTAGGTGTAGGAGACGACCTCGGTGCCGCGGGTGACCTTGGTGAGCTGGTTGCGGGCGTCGTGGTCGAGGGTCCTGGTGACGCCGGGGACCTGGGTGGAGGTGAGGTTGCCGTTGGCGTCGTAGGTGTTGGCCTGGCGCACGGTGGAGCCGTGCTTGACCGACACGACGTGGTCGAGCTTGTCGTAGCCGTAGTCGATGCGCACGCCGTTGCCGTCGGTGACGCTGGTGACGCGGGAGAGCGAGTCGTGGGTGTAGGTGGTGGCGCCCATCGGCGCGGGCGGGGCGACCTTGGTCAGGTTCCCGGCCGTGTCGTAGGTGTAGGTGGTGGTGGCGCCCTTGCCGTCCTTGCGGGTGGTGACCAGGCCGCGGGCGTTGTACGTGTAGGTCTCGATGTCGGCGTTCAGGCCGGTGGAGCGGATCTTGGTCAGGTTGCCGCGGGTGTCGTACTCGCGGGTGTGCTGGTTGCCCGACGGGTCGGTGACCTGGGTGGGCAGGTGCGGGTGCGCCGAGCTGGTGTAGCCCACGACGCTTTGCGCCCCCGTGGGCAACTGGGTGCCGATGAGGTTGTTGAGCGAGTCGTAGTTGTACGTCGTGGAGTGCGACAGGGCGTTGGTGGCGGTGTTGACGTCGCTGTTCGCCGTCCAGGTCTGCGACTGCTCGTGCCCGAGCGCGTCGGTGGCCCTGGTCTGGCGGCCTTCGCCGTCGAACTCGTGCACCGCGGCGTGGCCGTTGGCGTCGGTGACCGTGGTCTCGTCCCCGTCCACCTCCCGGTAGGCGTAGGTGGTGGTGGCCGTCGTCCCGCCGGCGAGAGGCTTGGTCAGCGACGCGACCCGCCGGTCGCTCCAGCCGAGCGCGTAAACGCCCCCGCGGGCGTCGGTGAGGCGGGTCAGCAGGCCGTCGTCGTCGTACTCCAGCGCGACCTGCTTGCCGTCGCGGTCGGCGAACCGGGTCAGCTTGCCGTCGTCGTAGGTGTAGCCGCCGAACGACAGCCCGGACGGGTCCGTGATCGAGGTGACGCGGCCCTGGTCGTCCGAGGCGAAGGAGGTGACGCGGCCCTGCGAGTCGGTGATCGACGCCAGGTCGCCGTCGGGCCCGTAGTGCATCGTGTTGGTGTTGCCGTTGCGGTCCTCCTGCGAGGTGAACCAGCCATCGGCGTCGAACCGCCACTTCTCCTGCGAGTCGTGGAAGGTCGCGGTGAACGTGCCGTCGGCGGCCTTGGTCAACGTGGCGTCGATGCCGGGCGGCGAGGTGTAGCCGCCGTCGGGCCGTTCGTCGAAGCTGACGCAGTAGCCGTTGGGGCCGAACAGCTCGACGCTGCCGTTCCACAGCCACAACCCCACGCCGCTGCCGGTGCTGAGCTGCCAGTTGCCGAAGTCGTCCGAACCCCAGCCCTGGCTGTTGTAGACGTGGTCCACCGACAGGTTCAGGCCGGTGCCGGGCAACGTCAGGTCGCGCGCGACGACCATCACGTTGCCGTTGGACAGGTTGACCGACAGCTCCAGCCGGTCGCTGATCCGGTGCCGCTCCATCGGGTAGGACGGCAGCGCCCCGGGCCGGTCCCAGGTGGTGCAGGCGATGGTCTGCGCCCCGACCTCACCGCCGCGCCACGGCCGGTCCGGCGGCGCGCCGCCCACCGGCGTCCTCGCGACCTCGCCCCCCGGCGTCCACGACTCGGGGGCCTCCACCCCCTGCTCCGCGGCCCCCTCCGGTGCCGCCTGCCCCACACCGCTGACCAGACCCGTGGCCAGCACCACCGCCGTCGCGCCGCCGAAAGCGCGCAGCACGAACCCACGCAGGATCCTGCGTCTCATGGAAGAAGTCCCCCTCGCAAGGCCGAGCGCCTTGTCGGCAGCCCGGCGCGCCCGGTGCCCCCTCGGCACCGGCCCTGCCGAAGCTAACGATCACCGCATCGGGACGCATCCCGGCTGCCTCCGGCCGCCTGAACGGAGCAGTTCCCGGACTACCCGGCGTAACGGGATCGCCGCGTTCGGCGGCGAGTGGGTGAAGCACCTCGGGCGTGTCCGGTGTGCCCCGGTGACGACGGGGCTTGGCCGGCTGCGAGTCGGGTCCGCTCCGGGCGGGGTCAGCCGCGCAGCGCCCGGATCTTCCGGCGGACGCGCCGGAGCGCCACGACGATCCCCAGGAACAACGCCAGGGCGCCCAGGGCGGTCCAGGGCACGGCCCACACGGAGGCGTCGGCGGTCGCGGGGGGCACGGCGCCGCCGAGGGACTGGGTCGCCGAGGTGACGGGTTCGGCCGTGACCCGGACGTCGAGCGGGCCGAGGGGCCACACGTCGGTGACGGTCCGCGTGAGCGTCACGGCGTTGCCCGGCAGCAGTTCCGGCAGCACCTCGCCGGTGGTCGAGCGCTCCCCGAGGCCGAACGGGCCGCTCAGGCGCACCGACGGCAGCAGCGACAGGCGCAGGTTGCCGTCGTTGACGATCGTGTAGGTGACGTCCACCTCGCCGGTCCCCGCCGGGTTGGGCGTGCCCCGGTAGGACGGGGTCACCGAGTCGATCCGCACGGTGGCGTCGATCGGCCCGGCCACCCGGGCGTAGAGCCTGCTGCCCACCCGGCGCTCCACCTCGACCGGGGTGTCGCCGCCGCTGGTGGTCAGGGCGGCGACGAGGCCGCCCACGTGGTCACCGGGCTCGGCGTCGGCGGGGACGGCGACGCTGAACGGCACCACCGCGGTCCCCCGCGCGGGCACGACGACCCGCGGCGCGGAGACGGTGACCCAGTCGCCGACGACGGCGGACGCCTCGTCGCGGGCGAGCAGGTCGAACCCGCCGGTGCCGGTGTTGACCGCGTCCCCGGCGTAGAGGTCCAGCGTGATCTCGCCCTCCCCGAGGTTGCGTACCGCGAGGTGGTCGTCGTACCGCATCCCCGGTTCCACGACGTAGTCGAACCGGGCCCGGCCGTCGGGTCCGGACGCCGACGCCGGCGCGACCGACCACGTCTGCCGGTCGGCGTCACCGGCGACGGGTTGCGCCACCGCGTGGGGCATCGGGAGGAGGGCGGCGACGATCAGGGTGGCTCCGGCGCGGCGGGCCGCGGCCAACG
>NZ_JBPKJK010000301.1:0-4610 GCF_051756985.1 Saccharothrix sabaoui | reverse complement strand
GACGGGCACGGCCCTTTTCCCGCACCCTTCCCGGCGCACTCCCGCACCCTTCCCGGCGCACTCCCGCACCCTTCCCGAGGCACTCCCGCACCCTTCCCGGGACCACCCGGACGCCTTTAGGCGCATGTGGCGAAGAAGGCGTTCAATCGAGTAATACCCGCCCCGCCGCCCGTTGCGGGTGATGCGCGGGACGAGGGCACGACCCCATTGTGACTGCGGCCACATACCGACGCGCCGCACGGGGTCCGCGCCCCTCTTCGCGGCCGATCGCACGATTGGTCGTCCTCCGACAGAACCGCTCGACCCGCGTGAGCGGACGCCTCGCGGAAAGGGGGCCGGCGGTCGGTCGCCCTCGACCGCCGGCCCTTCCGGGCGTACGGCTCCCCCGCGACCGGGCGCACCCGCTCCCGCCCCTGCGCCGTCGCCCGACCAGACCACTGACCAGGCCGTCGAGCCCGGCGCCCACGGCCGCCGACCGGTTCCCGGACCGGCCCCGGGGGGGTTCCGTGACCCTTCCCACCTTCGGGACTTGGGCATTCCGAAGGATCAGGAGTGCCGTTCACATTCGCCCGCACCACACGCCGGCCGTCTCGGCAATCGCCCGATTGCCGAGACAACCCGATAAAAAGCAAGACGGGGGTCGGTTTTCAACCGCCACCAGGGGGTCAAGTTTCCGGGGCCGTTCACACCTTCGGGCCGTACGCGGGACGGCTTGGGCTGCTGCGTTCGCACCGTAGATGTGCGACGCTCACGTACAGGTGACAAGACGCTGCGGTGGGGGCGGGCTCGACGCCGTCCCCGTGGGACGCGACGGAATCTCTGGGGGAAAGAGAAAGTGACCTACTTCAAGATGCTGGGCCCTTTAGAGGTCGTGCACGGCGACGAGTTGGTCGACCTCGGCGGCACCCGACAGCGGGCCACCCTCGGGCTCCTGCTGCTCAACCGGAACCGCGTCGTGGCCAGCAGCCAGCTGGTGGACTCGCTCTGGCCCAAGGACAAGGTCCCGCTGTCGGCCAGGAAGATCGTGCAGAACTCGGTCTGGCGGCTGCGCCGGGCGCTGTCGGCCAACGGCGGCGGCTCCGCCGTGCTGCTCAGCCAGCCGCCCGGCTACATGCTGCGCGTCGAGCCCGAGCAGACCGACGTGCAGGACTTCCACCACAAGGTCGAGGCGGGGCGCGCCAGGTTCGCCGAGGGCGACCTGGCGGCGGCGTCCCTGCTGCTGCGGCAGGCGTTGGAGCTGTGGCGCGGACCCGCGCTGGCCGACCTGGTCGAGTCCGGCATCCACTGGCCCGAGCTGACCCCGGTGCAGAACGCCAGGCTCGACGCCCTGGAGGACTACTTCGAGGTCGAGCTCGCCAGGGGGCACCACCAGCAGGTCCTGTCGGAGCTCCAGCGCACGGTCGCCACCGAGCCGCTGCGCGAGCGCCTGTGCGGGCAGCTGATGCTGGCGCTGTACCGCAGCGGCAGGCAGACCGACGCCCTCAACGCCTACTACACCGTGCGCACCACCCTGGTGGAGAAGGTCGGCCTGGAGCCGAGCCCGGCGCTGCGCTCGCTGCAGCAGGCGATCCTCACCCACGACCCGGGGCTGATCCCGGTCGGGATGCAGCAGCAGATCAAGCAGAGGATGACCGGTCTCCCCCGCGACCCGGCCGACGAGCAGCCGAGGCCCGCCGACGTCCGCCCCGCGCCGCCGGCGCCGGCGCGAAGACCCGTCCCGGGGCCGGAACCGGACCGGCACGAGGACACCGGGCTCGTCCCGGCGCCCACCGTGCACGTGCTGCGCAGCATGGTGGCCGAGCGCAAGGACGTCAGCACGCTCATCGTGCGCTGCCAGGGCATGGGCAACACGGCGCTGGAGACGGCCGCGGTCGCGATCCGCACCGAGGTGGAGTCGCTGGGCGGCACCGTCGCGGCCTCCATCGGGTCGATCTGGTTGGCGTTGTTCGGCGTGCCCGACACCGCCGAGGACGACGCCGAGCGCGCCGTCCTCGCCGCGCTGACCATCCGCGACCGCCTCGGTTTCCCGGACGCCGCCTGCGACGAGCCGCCCATCGCCGTCCACGTCGCGGTGGCCACCGGCGAGGCGCTGGTGCGCTACCACCCCGACAACGACAGCGCGCCGTCGGTGAGCGGCGTCCTGCTCGACGAGTGCCACGGGCTGCTCTCGCAGACCCCGGTCGGCGAGATCCGGGTGTGCGAGAACACCAGGCGCGCCACCGAGTGCGCCGTCACCTACTTCAGGGCCGACTCGTCCTTCGGCTGGCAGGTCGGCGGGCTCCGGCAGGAGTACGTGGCGCTGCACGACATGCCGGTGGTCGACCGGGAGCACGACCTGGAGGTGCTGCGCGGGCTCCTGCACCGCACCCGGCACCTCGGGGCGCCGCACCTGGTGACCGTCCTCGGCGACCCCGGCGTCGGCAAGACCCGGTTCGCCCTGGAGTTCGAGCGCAGGGTCGCCGCCGCCGCCGAACCGGTGCGGGTGCTGGTCGGCCGCGCGCGGAGGTTCGTCGAGGACACCGTCACCGACGTGCTCAACGACCTGCTGTGCTCGTACTGCGGCGTGGACCCGGACGGCCCCGCCGAGTCGGTGCGGGCCGAGCTGGCCGGCGCGGTGGAGCGGCTCGTCCAGTCGGAGGACGAGCGGCGCAGGTTGTTGACCTGCCTCACCGGTCTGGTCGACCCGGCGCGGGACACCCCGGACGTGCCGGTCGCCGAGGTGCTGCGCGCGTGGCGGTACCTCCTCGGCCGGATCGCCCTGTGCGGCCCCGTCGTCGTGGTCGTCGAGGACCTGCACGTCGCGGACGACCACCTGGTCGACTTCGTCGAGGACCTGCCGAGGTCGCTCGCGGGCCTGCCGGTGCTGGTGGTCGTCACCGCGCGGCCGGAGCTGGTCAAGCGCCGCCCGGTGTGGGGTTCACGGCTGCGGCACGCGCTGGTGATGAACCTGGAACCCATCTCGGACAACGCGATCGACCGGCTGCTGGAGTTCCTGCGGTCCACGAGGGACAGCGGCGTCAGGGGTCCGGCCGGGAGCATGCTCGCCGACGTGGGCGACGACTCGGACGCGCGGCGCAGGCACGTGAGGCGGGTCCTGGCGTCCGGCTCGGCGTTCCTGCGCCGGGAGCGGCACGCGGGCGCCGGCGCCTGTGATCAGGCCACCGCCGCCCGCGTGGTGTACTGCGAGATCACCGAGATGCCCGCACCGGCAGCCGGCGGGGGCAGATGATCTGGTGGGGGTTCTCCCACTCCACGCCGAGGGCGGGGTCGACGCTGATCTTCGAGTAGCGGTCCAGCAGCATGTTCAGCGCGATCCTGCCCTCCAGCCGCGCCAGCGGCGCGCCGAGGCAGAAGTGGATGCCCTGGCCGAACACCAGGTGCCCACCGGTGTTGCGGTGGATGTCGAAGCGGTCGGGGTCGGGGAACTTGACGGCGTCGCGGTTGGCGGCGCCGATCCACGGCGTCACGAGCTGGCCCGCGGCGACCGGGTGCCCGCCGATCTCGGTGTCAGTGGTGGTGACCCGCACCAGGCGCGGGAACGGCGGGTACATGCGCAGCACCTCCTCCAGCGCGCCGGGCACCAGGTCCCGGTTCGCGCGGATCTCGGCCAGCGCCCCGGGGTTCTGGTCGAGGAGGATGACCGCGGTGCAGATCAACGACATCGTGGTGGCGTGCCCGGCGAACATGGTCAGGCCGGTGACGCCGATCATCTCGCCGTCGGTCAGCGGCTCGCCGTCGATGGTGGCGTTCGCCAGCCTGCTCATGACGTCGTCGCGCGGGTTCTCCCGGCGGTCGCGCACGTGCCGCAGGAAGTACTCGCCCATCTCGTGGAGCGCGGGCCCCACCTCGCTGTCGAGCAGGTCCGGGGGGACGGTGGCGGCGTCGAGCGCGCCGATCGCGTCGCCCCACACGCGGAACAGCGGCTCGTCCTCGATGGGCAGGCCGAGCACGTCGGCGATCACCGTGATCGGCAGCGGGAAGGCGAGCGCGTCGACGAGGTCGAACGAGTCCCGGTCGGCGACCTGGTCCAGCAGGCGGGCGGTGATCAGTTCGATGCGCTCGGAGAGGTTCGCGACGGCGCGGGGGGTGAAGACCTGGCTGATGACGGTGCGCAGTTTGCGGTGCCGGGGCGGGTCCGTGGTGACCAGGTTGCCCTCGTCGAATCGGTCGAGTTCCACGTGCGGCGCGTTGAAGAGCCGCGCCGTCTCCGAGGAGAACGTCTTGGTGTCCGCGAGGATCCTGGTGATGTCCGCATAACCGAACACCTCCACCCCGTGGTCGCCGCCGTGGGTGACCGGCCGTGAATCAAGCATTTCGCGGAACCACGAGAACAGCGACTCGACTGGTTCCATGGTGGTGCTGCCGATGGACGCGCTCATGGCCAGGAGCCTAGCTCCGGAATGCCTTGTCCGGGCACGCGTTTTCCTTTGTTGAGATTGTCGAGGTGAAATGGTGAACAGCGGTGACCGCGTATTCCGGTCACCGCTGTCCCGCAGACCCCGCGTAGACCGCCCTGAGACCCCCCGGAGAGCGGGTGGCCTCAGGGCGCGCGGAGGTCACCTCCCGCCGAGGCCGCGGTACACCCCCCGCTTCACCTTCGGCACGAAGAT
>NZ_JBPKJK010000300.1:0-4714 GCF_051756985.1 Saccharothrix sabaoui | reverse complement strand
CTCCGCCGCCGACCCGGGCCGGCTGTACCTGCCGACGATCGCCGACCCGGTGTACGGCTACCAGGGCGTGAACGTCGAGGCGCAGCTCGGCACGGCCGCGTCGCTGCTGAACTGGACGCGGCGGGTGCTGGCCGTGCGGCGCGCGCACCCCGCGTTCGGGCTCGGCACGTTCACCGAGCTGACCTGCGCGAACCCGAGCGTCCTGGCGTACCTGCGGGTGCACGGCGACGACGTGGTGCTGTGCGTGAACAACCTGTCGCGGTTCCCGCAGCAGGCCGAGTTCGACCTGTCCGGGTACGCGGGCAGCCTGCCCGTGGAGCTGACCGGCGGCGTCGTGTTCGCCCCGGTCGGGTCCGACCCGTACCGGCTCACCCTGCCCGGTCACGGTTTCTACTGGTTCGCCATCCACCGCATGGGAGAAGTCCGATGACCTCCACCGACCTGCGGCCCCGGCTGGAGCGCGCCCTGGCCGCCTGGCTGCCGTGGCAGCGCTGGTTCGGCGGGAAGGGCCGCCCGGTCGACGGCGTCGACGTCGCGCAGGTGACGGAGCTGGTCGACCAGCGCCCGTCCGGCGGGCCGCTGGGCCTGCTCGTCGTGGTGTCGGTGCGGTTCGCCGACGGCGGCGACGCCGAGCGCTACCAGGTGCCGATCGGGGTGCGGGCGACGCTGCCCGACCGGCTGGCCCCGGCCGTGCTCGCCGGGTTCGACGGGTGCGTGGTCTACGACGCCACCGGGGACGCCGAGCTGAACTCCGTGCTGCTGCGGCTGATCGGGCAGCGGGCCGGGCGCGGTGACGCGGAGGGCGGCGTCGTCGAGTTCCGGCCCGAGCCGAGCTTCACCGGGTCGTCGCGGCGCGGCCTGGTCGGCCGGCCGCTCGGGGCAGAGCAGTCGAACACCTCGATCGTGTTCGGCGACCGGTACATCCTGAAGCTGTACCGGCGGGTCGCGGAGGGGGTGAACCCGGACCTGGAGGCGCACCGCGCGCTGCGGCGCGCCCGGTCCCGGCACATCGCGCCGCTGCTCGGCTCGATCGAGGGCGAGGTGGGCGGCGCGCCCGTTACGTTCGGCATGCTGCAAGCGTTTGCGGCGAACGCGGCCGAGGGCTGGGCGATGGCCGTGGCCAGCGTGCGCGACCTGCTCGCCGACCCGGGCGCGCCCCCGGCGGGCGCGGGCGCGGACTTCGCCGCCGAGGCGCGGCGGCTGGGCGGCGCGGTGGCCGAGGTGCACGCCGACCTGGCCCGCGAACTGGGCACGTCCACCGTGCCCGCGCGGCAGGTGTCCGACGGGATGCTGGCGCACCTGGACGCGGCGCTGGACGCGGTGCCGGCGCTCCGGCCGCACGCCGACCGGCTGCGCGGCGCGTTCGGCGCGGTCGCGTCGCTGCCCGCGGTGCCGGTGCAGCGGGTGCACGGCGACCTGCACCTGGGGCAGGCGCTGCGCACGCCCTCGACGTGGCTGCTGATCGACTTCGAGGGCGAGCCGGCCGCGCCGATCGCCGAACGGGTCGCGCCGCGCTCGCCGCTGCGGGACGTCGCCGGGCTGCTGCGGTCGCTGGACTACGCGGCGCAGCACCAGCTCCGGCTGACCAACCCGGCCCCGGAGCTGCGGCGGCGGGCCCGGCAGTGGGTCGCGCACAACCGGGAGGCGTTCACCGCCGGGTACGCCGAGGCGTCCGGGTCGGCGCCGGACGACCGGCTGCTGACCGCGTTCGAGCTGGAGAAGGCCGTGTACGAGGCGGTCTACGAGACGCGCAACCGGCCCGACTGGGCCGACATCCCGCTGCGCGCGGTGCGGCGACTGGTGGGGGAGGTCGACGGTGACCGCTGAGCCGGCGATCGTGGACCTCGGCGCACCGGACCCGGGGGTGGTGGACCGGCTGCTCGCCGGGGAGCACGACAACCCGCACCAGGTGCTCGGCGCGCACCCCCGGCCGGCGGGCGCGGTGGTCCGGGCGCTCCAGCCGGGCGCGGTCGCGGTGACCGTGCTGACCGGGGACGGCGAGCGGTTCGCGCTGGGGCGGCTGCGCGACGGGCTGTTCTCCGGCGTGGTGCCGGTGCGGCTGCTCGACCACCGGTTCGAGGTGGTGCGGCCGGACGGCGTGGAGCTGGTGGAGGACCCGTACCGCTGGCTGCCGACCGTGGGCGAGCTGGACCTGCACCTGATCGGCGAGGGCCGGCACGAGCGGCTGTGGGAGGTGCTGGGCGCGCACCCGCGGGTGCTCGGCGGCGTGGCCGGCACGGCGTTCGCGGTGTGGGCGCCGGGCGCGCGGGGCGTCCGGGTGCTCCCCGACCGGGCGGCGGGCGGTCGGGCGGCGAGCGGTCGGGCGGGCGCTGGTCAGTCGGGCGGTGGTCGGGCGGCGGGCCCGGTACCGGGGCTGCCGATGCGCCGGCTCGACGGCGGGGTGTGGGAGCTGTTCGTGCCGGGGGTGGGCGCGGGGACCGGGTACCGGTTCTCCGTGCTGGGCGCGGACGGCGGGTGGCGGGACAAGGCCGACCCGCTGGCGTTCGAGGCGCGGGACCACTCGTCCGTGGTGCACGAGTCCACCCACGAGTGGTCCGACGGCGACTGGCTGGCCGCCCGCGCGGCGACCGAACCGTCCCGCGCGCCGATGTCGGTGTACGAGGTGCACCTCGGCTCGTGGCGGCCCGGCCTGTCCTACCGGGAGCTGGCGGTCGAGCTGGCCGACCACGTGACCGGGCTCGGCTTCACGCACGTCGAGCTGATGCCGGTGGCCGAGCACCCGTTCGGCGGGTCGTGGGGCTACCAGGTCACCTCGTACTACGCGCCGACCTCGCGGTTCGGGTCCCCCGACGACTTCCGCCACTTCGTCGACGTCCTGCACCAGCGCGGCATCGGCGTGATCGTGGACTGGGTGCCCGCGCACTTCCCCAAGGACGCCTGGGCGCTCGCCAAGTTCGACGGCACCGCGCTCTACGAGCACCCCGACCCCCGCCGCGGCGAGCACCCCGACTGGGGCACGCACGTGTTCGACCTCGGCCGGCCGCAGGTGCGCAACTTCCTGGTGGCCAACGCCCTGTTCTGGCTCGACGAGTTCCACGTGGACGGTCTGCGGGTGGACGCGGTGGCCTCCATGCTCTACCTCGACTACTCGCGGCAGGCCGGGCAGTGGCTGCCCAACCGGTACGGCGGCCGGGAGGACCTGGAGGCGGTGCGGTTCCTCCAGGAGCTGACCGCGACCGCCTACCGGCGCCACCCCGGCGTCGCGGTGATCGCGGAGGAGTCCACGACGTGGCCCGGCGTGACCCGGCCGACGCACCACGACGGGCTCGGCTTCGGGTTCAAGTGGAACATGGGCTGGATGCACGACACCCTGCGGTTCTTCGGGCTGCCGCCGGAGGAGCGGGCCGCGCGGCAGGACGAGGTGGCGTTCTCGCTGTCCTACGCGTGGAGCGAGAACTTCGTGCTGCCGCTGTCGCACGACGAGGTCGTGCACGGCAAGGGCTCGCTGTGGGGGCGGATGCCCGGCGACGACGCGGTGAAGGCCGCGTCGCTGCGGTCGCTGCTGGCACTGATGTGGGCGCACCCCGGCAAGCAGCTGCTGTTCATGGGCGGCGAGTTCGGCCAGCGCGCCGAGTGGTCGGAGTCCGGTCTGGACTGGCACCTGCTCGACGACCCGCTGCACGCCGGGGTGCGGTCGCTGGTGGCGGACCTCAACGCGGCGCACCGCGCGACGCCCGCGCTGCACCGCCGCGACACCGATCCGGGCGGGTTCCGCTGGCTGCACGGCGGGGACGGCGTGCTCGCGTTCCTCCGCCGCGGGGACGACGACGGCGACGTGGTGGCGTGCATCGCGAACTTCACCGGCGACGCGCGGCACGGCCACCGGGTCGGGCTGCCGCGCGCGGGGACGTGGCGCGAGGTGGTCAACACCGACGCCGCCGCGTACGGGGGGTGGGGGACGGGCAACCTCGGCCGGGTGGTCGCCGAGGAGGTCCCGCACGACGGCCAGCCGGCTTCCGCCGTGCTCACGCTGCCCGCGCTGGGCGTTTTGTACCTGAAACCCGTCACCTATACGGATCTGTAATCGCGGCAAGTATTGGACCGCTCACGCACCGCGACCATACGGTCGAGGGGCAGGCGAACTCCCCTCCCCCGACCGGGTTCGCCACCCCTCAACCAGGAGTGAGCATGACGACGGAAGACCCTGCCACCGTGTCCCGCGCCGACGTGCTGCGCGGCCTCGGGATGACGGCCGTTGGCGTGGCGGCGGGCTCCCTGCTCGGCGCGGGCACCGCCGCCGCCGAACCGGCCGCACAGGACCACCCGAACGTCAAGCTGATCAAGGACTACTACGCGGCCTACGCGTCGGGCGACCTGAGCAGGCTGCGGAGGTTCTTCGCCAACGACATCCGGTGGACCATCCCCGGCCACCACCCGCTGTCGGGCACCAAGGTCGGCGTCGAGGAGGTCCTCGCGTTCTTCGCCGAGCTGGGCAAGGCGGGTTTCCGCGCGGAGCCGATCTCGCTGGCCGCCGACGGCGACTGGGTCATCGACCTGCACCGCGGTTGGAGCACCAAGCCCGAGGGCCTGGACATCACGTGGGCGCTGGCGTTCAAGATCCGCGCGCGGCGGATCGTGGAGGCGATCAACTTCGCCTCCGACCAGCACGCGGCCGACCAGTACTTCTGGCGGGTCTACAAGCTCCGCCCGCTCCCGGACCGCCTGGACCGCCGCTGACGCCGGTCCACCCGGT
>NZ_JBPKJK010000299.1:0-4744 GCF_051756985.1 Saccharothrix sabaoui | reverse complement strand
GCGGGCGTGCGGCACGGCGACGCCCTTGCGCAGCAGGTTGCGCCACAGCGCCGAGCCGACGCGGGCGTAGTCGGGCTCGCGGCCGAAGTTCGCGATCACCAGGTCCGCTTCGAGCTCGTGGGCGGTCCCGGCGGAGTCCACGGTCAGCGCCAGCCTCCCGGAGCCGGTGGGCGCGATCCGGTCGACCCGGCCGGTGACGAGCCGGACCTGGTCGCCCAGCGCGGCGTGGACGACCTCGGTGGTGTAGGCGACGGCGCTCACCCGCAGCGTCGCCAGCAGGCTGCCGTAGCGGTCGAGGAGCGCGCGCAGGTCGTCGGTGGGGATGCGGGCCAGGACGGGGGACAGGTGCGGCTCCCACGCCTTGGAGATCCGCTCGGTCACCACGGCCGGCGGCACGTCGGGGTGCTCGCGCGCGATGGTGGCGCGGGCCCTGGCCCACTCCCGCTCGACGAGCCGGACGAGGTTGTCGCGGCCCTCGTAGGCGTCGCCGCCCAACCGGGGCGCGGGCAGCGGCAGGACGCGGTGGCGGTGGTCGTCGGGGTAGGTGCGCAGCGTGAGGCCGGAGCGGGAGATCATCCGGATGGGTCCGGTGTGGCCGCGCCGCAGCAGCAGGGCGGCGGAGTCGTAGGCGCTGAGCAGGGTGCCGACGACGGCGACGGTCGCGTCCGGCGGCAGGGCGAGGATGCGTTCGACGGCGTGGCCGGAGTAGGGGTGGCGCACGAACGCGGGGTGGTCGGCGACCTCGGCCGCGAAGGGCAGTTCGCGCTCCTCCAGGCCGGTCGCGACGACGACGTGGTCGGCGCGGACGGTGGTCCGCCCGGTGGGGGCCTCGACGACCACGCGGGCCGCGTGGTCCTCCACGTCGAGGTCGACCACCTCGCCGTCCAGCTCGACCAGGACCACGCCGGCGGACGCCTCGCGCGCGGCCTCGGCCAACCGGTCGGCGAGGTAGTCGGCGTAGACCCGGCGGGGCGCGGGCCCGGACTCGGTGAACACCGCGTCGCGCCACTCGGGCGGCCAGTCCGCGCGGTCGGCCTCGGTGTTGGCCCAGCGCACGAAGTCGTCGACGTCCTCGCGGAACATCGCCATGCGCCCGGCCTGGATGTTGAAGACGTGCTGCCAGGGGTTGCCCTCGCGGTGGTAGGCGACGCCGGCGCTGCGGTGCTCCGGGCGCCGCTCCACGAGCACGACCTCGCCGGGCTCCCGGGCGAACCGGAGGAGCCGGACGGCGGTGGCCGTGCCGCCCAGGCCGGCCCCGACCACCACCACGCGCCAGGGGGCTTCGGGAAGTCGAACCATGTCGCTCCTGTCCCCGGCCGGAGCGGGCCGAGGGGCCGGCGTCGTCGGGTGCTGTCGGGGGTCCTCGTCGTCGCCGAACCGCAGGTGGGGGAGGGTTGTGACGAGGGTAGCCCAACAACGTTATCCAACAAGCCGCCGTTCCGGGGCGGTGTTCCCGGCCCCGGCGCCCGCCCCCTCCCCCGCGCTCCACGCCGCCAGGCCCGACGCGGTCGGCCGCTCGCCGGGGAAGGCGTCCGCGAGGACCCGCGCGTACCGCTGACCGTCCGGTGTGGACAGATCGGGTGGCGCCAGCCAGGGCGCGAGGTGCCCGCCCCGGGGCTCGCCCGCCAGCACCAGCACGTCCGGCGCGCCCGGCACGACCCGGAGGCCCAGGCGGGCGGCCTCCTCCCGCACGACCCGCTCCGCCGCGACCGCGCGCGGCGAGGCGTCGGACGCCACGGCGAACGGCCCGCCGATCGCGGCGACCCCGGCCCGCAGCGCCGCCGCGTCGGCGTCGGTCAGCGCGGGCCACGGCAGGTCGCCCCGCGCGCCGGCCAGCTTCGCCGCCAGCACGGCCGAGGCGTGGTCCGGCCCCTCAGGACCCCGCACGTCCGGTCCGGTCCACGCCCCGTCGCCGGTGTCCACCACGACGGTGGTCCGCGCGCCCGCGCGTTCCAGCCACAGCTCGCCGCGCCCCGGCGGCAGCCACACCAGCGCCCAGCGCCCGCTCGCCGCGGGGCGCGGCCGGACCGGCACCAGGGCCGAGGGCGCGTTGCCCGCGGACAGGTCGGTGTCGCCGGTGTGCACGAGGTTCCAGCCCGGCATGTGCGGCACCACCAGGAGGTCCACCGGACCGCCGCCCGGCAGGGCGACCCGGGTCAACAGCGGGTCGCCCGGGGTCGGCGCGTCGAGCCGGCCGGCGACCACGACGTGCCCCAGGCCGGCCAGCAGGACCAGGCCCAGCGCCGCGCCCGCCGGCCGCACGTCCGCCGCCGGCGGGCACAGCGCGAGCCACGCCGCGCCGGTGAACGCCGCCACCAGCACGACGTACGCGGACGACGAGGGCGGTCCGCCGGTCCACGCGCCGGCCGCGACGACCACGAGCGCGGAGGCCGCCGCCGCGCACCGCCCCAGCACGGGGTGCTCGCCCCGCAGCACGGGCGGGAGCACGAGGAGCGCGATCAGCGCCACCGCCGCGGGACCCGGCAGCCACGTCGCCTTCGCCACCAGCAGCACCGCGACCCCGCCGGCCGCGGCGGCCCCGGTGACCACCCGCCTCGCCGGCAGCCCCGGCGGGGAGGGGAGGAACGGCCGCACCAGCGCCCAGGCCGCCACCGCCGTCACCGATCCGAACAGGACCAGCCGCAGCAGGGTGAAGCCGAGCGGCAGGCCGACGGCGGCGTGGTCGTGCACCGGCTCAGGCCGCCGCGCCGACCGGCAGCGCGCAGGAGCACCGCATCGCGGCGCGCTCCTCGCGGGTCGGGCGCATGTGGAGCACCATCGCCACGACCATCGGCACGAACACCACGAAGTTGTAGAACAGGTGCAGCTCCACCCTCGGCACGATCAGCTGGATCACGCTCGTCGGCGCGGGCCGGCCCAGCAGGGTGGTGCCCGTCGACGCCTGGACGATCAGCAGCAGGTGCTCGACGTGGTGCCAGAACTGGAGGCCCAGCGCGACGCCCCACCACGTCCTGGAGCGCCCGACGAACCCCTTGCGCAGCGCGAAGAGGAAGACCAGCATGACCAGCGCGAAGCCGTAGTGCATCACCTCCGAGGTGACCAACCACGGCATCCACAGACCGAGCACGCCCTTGGCCTGCGGCACCGGCCAGCCGAGGGCGTAGATCTGCACGGCCTGGGCGATGTGCTCCGCCCAGTGCGCGAGGACGACCAGCAGGAAGGCGTACAGCGCCGGCCGGTGCAGGCGCGTGGTCAACGGCGATCCGGCGGTGGTGGGGTGGGCATGGGTCTGGACCTGGGAGTCGACCACGGTTCCTCCTGCTGCGCTCGACCCGGCGGGGCGGCTCCCCGAGCCGGGCGGGTCTTCGGCTTCCCGATGCGTCGAAGACCCCCGGGCGCGGACGCCGCGATCGGGGTCGGTCGCGCGGCCCGCGTGACGGTGCGGTGATCGTTCCCGCACCCGCACGCCCGACTGTATGGCGCTGACGCCGCCCGTCCTTCTTCCAGCGTGCGGCGTGCCCGGCGGGGACCGGTCGGACCGGGACGGCGGGGCGGACGATCGGCCCAGCGGGTTGGGGCGTTTGCCCGTCGGGGGTGCGCGGAAATGCCCGGTACGGGTGCTGTGGGGTCTTCTCGGGACACTCGTCGGGGACCGGCGACAGGGCGTTAGCGAACGCTCACCCGGAAGGCGTAGTTTACGCTGTCCACAGGTGACGTAAATGATTCTGCTGTCACCCTCTGAAATAGTCGGGGTGAACAAAAGCAAAGACCGCTTCCAGGTGCCCCAAAGATCATGAAAAATCTTCACTGTCGCCCGTCTTGGCTGCTTGCCGAGGCTGTCGGCAGCCTGGTAACTTGCGAAAAATCGCAGGTCGATGGAGTGGGTCGGAGGTCGTCGAGTGAGACGCTGAGTCCTGCGTTGCGAAAGTCTCCCAGTTGGTCCCGGTCGTGTCGGGAGTGGTGCGCGCAGTCGCGCAACCGGTTTCAACCCATTTCGTCATTCATTGGATCTGCGATGTGGGGGTCGTGGTGGAAGATGTAGTAGAACGCGCGGTAGGGCGAGTCGTCGAATTCATGTACGACAATCTGGGCGAGCAGTTCACGATCGACGACATGGCCCGCACCGCGATGTACAGCAAGTTCCACTTCTCCCGGGTCTTCCAGCGGGTCACCGGCGTCTCGCCCGGCCGGTTCCTGGCGGCGATCCGGCTCCAGGAGGCGAAGAGGCTGCTCGTGTGCACCTCGTCCACCGTCACCGACATCAGCCACCGGGTCGGGTACACGAGCGTCGGCACGTTCAGCTCGCGCTTCCGCAGCAGCGTCGGCGTCTCGCCCACGGAGTACCGCCAGCTCGGCGGGTTCGCCGCGAAGGTGCCGACGGCCTGGCGCGGCCAGGGGACGCACACCTCGACGGTGCACGGCCGGATCGACGCGCCGCGCGACCTGCCGTCCGGGCTGACCTTCCTCGGCCTGTTCCCCGACCCGATCCCGCAGGGCGTCCCGATCCGCTGCTCGGTGCTGCTGCGGCCCGGCCCGTACCTGCTCGCCGACGTGCCGCCCGGCACGTGGTACCTGATGGCCAGCTCCGTGCCGCCGGACCGCGAGGCGGTGCCCGACTGCTCCTACCCCGACGGCGACGCGCCGAACGTCGCCTGCTCCGGGCCGATCACCGTGCGGGCCGGCACGGCGGTCGACCCGGTCGACCTGTGCCTGCGCCCGCGCAGCGCCCTCGACCCGCCGGTGCTCATGGCGCTGCTGGACGTCCAGTCCGCCGCGCTCGCGG
>NZ_JBPKJK010000298.1:0-4771 GCF_051756985.1 Saccharothrix sabaoui | reverse complement strand
GGCACGCCCGGCGTGGTGATCCCCGCCGGGGGCGACGCGTTCAGCGACCCGGTCGCCTTCCCGTCCACCGCGGGCGGCAGCGGGAACCTGGTGGTCAGCCTCGCGCTGCCCGCCTCGGCACCGCAGGCGGCGAGGGGCGAGGCCACCAACGGCCTGTCGTTCGCCGCACCCGGCGACGTGGCGGGCGACGCCGGCGGCGCGCCGTTCACCCCCACCGGGCAGGTGCACCACCTGTCGGGCGTCGAGGTGAGCACCACCGACCCGGGCGAGGGCACCGTGGCCGTGCTGGGCGACCGGCCGTTCAGCCGCGCCGCGCGCCACCCCGCGTTCTCGCCGCGGTTCGCCGACCTGCTCGGCCCGGCGCTTGGCCACCGGCTGCCGGGCAGCGTCGTCCAGGTCGGCTACGCGCCCAGCGGCCTCGCGGCGCGGGCGGCGCACCGCTACGCGCTCGGCCAGCCGAACCCGCGCGCCGTCCTCGTCACCCCGGGCGCCCTGGAACCGGGCGAGACGGCGTCGGACGCCCGCCGGCGGCTGACGGGCCTGATCGACGCGAACGTCCCGAACGGCCTGCGCCGCTACCACCGCACCGACGGCGCGCCGATGCGGGTCGTGCTCGCGACGGTCCCGCCGACGGGCCTGGACCCGGCGGACCCGGTGGAGGTCCAGCGCGCGCACCTCAACGACACGCTCCGCACCGACTACGGGGACTTCGGCGCGGACGGGGTCGTCGACCTCGACGCCGCCGTCCGGGACCCGGCCGCGCCGCACCTGCCGCGGACCGACCTCGTCGCGCCGGACGGCCTGCCGCTGGAGGCGTACGACCAGTGCCTGGCGCAGGCCGTCGTGGACGCCGTCGACGGCTTCCCGCCGCTGGAGCTGTGACCGGGACCGGCCGGGGTCGTCCTGCCGGGCGGGACCTGCCGGGTCGGGACCTGCCGGGGCGGGGGCTAGTCGCCGGCCGCCCGCAGGAGCCGCGCGGCGTGGGCCCGGAGGTGCCCGCGCAGCTCCTCCGGGCCCTCCACCTCGAAGTCCACGCCGATCATGGCCATCCACGGGACCAGCTCCTCCAGCGACGGCGTGCCGACCGTCAACCGGGTCCGCTCGTCGTCGATGCGCTCCAGGTGCACCGACGTCATCGACGTCCGCGCCGCCACCACCTCGTACGGCGCGTGCATCACGAACCGCGCCTCGTGCTGGTAGGGCGCCACGGACAGCTGCCGCGACACGTACGACGCCAGGTCCTCGGCGGGTGGCTCGCGCGGCGTGAACCGGGCGCCGAGCGCCGGCTCCCCCTCGATCCGGTCGACCCGGAACGTGCGCCAGTCCTCCTTGTCCACGTCCCATGCCACCAGGTACCAGCGCCGCCCGGTGTGGGCGAGGCCCAGCGGCTCGACGTGCCGCCTCGTGCCGCCGTCGCGCCCCGCGTAGGGGAACCGCAGCCGCTGGTGGTCGCGGCACGCGCCGGCGATGGCGGTGAGCGTGCCGGCGTCCACCCGCGCCACGGTCGGCGTGAGCGCGACCGTGTGCCGCCCGAGCGCGTTCACCCGCCGGCGCAGCCGCGAGGGCAGCACCTGCTCCAGCTTCGCCAGCGCCCGCACCGAGGTCTCCTCGATGCCCGCGACGGTCCCGTTCGCGGCGGTCCGCAACCCCACCGCCACCGCCACCGCCTCGTCGTCGTCCAGCAGCAGCGGCGGCAGCTCGGCGCCCGCGCCCAGCTGGTAGCCGCCCGACACGCCGGGCGCCGCGTTGACCGGGTAGCCGAGGGTGCGCAGCTTGCCCACGTCCCGCCGCACGGTCCGCACGTCCACGCCCAACCTCGCCGCCAGGTCGGGCCCGGTCCAGTCGCGGCGGACCTGGAGCAGCGAGAGCAGCTTCAGCAGACGAGCGGAGGTCTCCAGCACGCCACCGAGTCTGCCGGCCACCGCGGACGAGAACGGTCCTCGATCACCCCCGGGCCGCTCCCCCCGGCCACACGACCACCACCGGCACGCCCGACGCGCGCGCCGTCTCCACCACGTCCGCCGTGCCGCCGCGCCCGTCCGGCGGCTGCCCGTCCCACACCGCGACCAGCAGCTCCACCGACGCGAGCATCCGCTCGTTGGCCATCACGTACGCGTGCCGCCCGGACAGCTCGTTGGGCAGCACGCTCACCACGTGCGCCCGCGCCAGCAGCTCGTCGTAGGCGGCGCGCTTCTCCGGCTTGAGCCGGTCGCGGTAGTCGGTCGCGGGCAGCACGACCTCGACCCGCCCGCCCATGTCCAGCACGACGCGCGCGAACAGCTGGTCCGCGCCGGGCGCCAGGCAGGTCACCCCCACCAGGGATGACCCGCCCGCCGCCTCGGCCTCCAACGCCGCGCGGATGCCCGCGACCACGGCGTCGACGCAGTCGGGCACCAGTTTGCTGTGCCCGGTGATCCCCACCCGCATCACTAGGCCGTCCGCAGTCCCCGGATCGCCTCGCGCGCGTCGCGCACGGCGGGCAGGTCGCGGTGCCGCTCCGCCTCCTTGGCGAAGTCCTGGAGCTTGCGCACCACCCGCCCGGACGCGAGGCCCGCCGCGGTCGGCACCACCTGCTGGATCAACCCGCACGCCTCCTCGGGCTCACCCGCCACCATCATCGTGCGGGCCAGCCCGATGACGTCGAACGCCCGGTTGCGCACCCGGGCCGGGTCGCGCAGGTCCAGCGCCCGCCTGATGTGCTGCTCGGCGTGCGGCGCCTGCTTCGGGTCGTGACCCGCCAGGTCCCGCATCCGGGCGCCGATCACGCCCTCCAGCTCCGCCTCGTCGAAGCTGTCGAGCCACCACGGCTCCGAACCGTCCCTGCGCTGGGCGAAGCTGTCCTGCGCCTGCCCGACCGCCCGGTGGAACTCCCGCACCCGACCCATCTGCGCGTAGGCCCACGCCTCGCGGGTCAGCAGGAGCGCCTGCAACGTCGGGGTCGCCGTGCGCCGGGTCCCGTACTGACCCAGCTGCACCAGCTCCAGGCCGTCCTCCGGGCGGCCCAGGTCGAACATCTGCCTCGCCATCGCCGCCAGGCACAGCGCGGCGAACGGGTCGTTGCGCCCGGCCTTGGCCATGCGCACGCCCAGCACGTAGTACCGCTGCGCCGCGTCGTGCATGCCCGCGTCCCACGACATGCTCGCCGCGACCTTGGACAGCTCCGCGCCGATGAAGAAGGCCCGCTCCGTGGTCGGGCCCGCCGGCGCGCGCGACAGCCGCTCGGCCAGTTCCTCCAACTGCCCGAGCACCGCCTTGCGCGCCAGCCCGTACCCGCCTCGCCCGCCCCACCCGCGCAGCCCGTCGGCGACGCGCTGCAGCGCCGCCAGCTCCTCCTCGCTGATCGCCGCGCTGGACGACCACTTGGAGAGGGGCTGCAAGGGGTGGAGCCACTTCTGCAACGGCTCGACCAGTGCGGGTCCCATTGCCACCGCGGCAGCTCCGGTGAGCGCCGCTCGTCTGCTGATCGCCAAGTCGTTCCTCGCCGTCTCCTCGACCGATCTGGCAATGCTCGACGCGTCCCACGCCGCGGCGAGCACATCGGGCGGGGCACCACGGTCGGGGCCCGCCTGGCTTGGGATTCCGACGCGGTCGAACCACAGCCGGTCGCCGGGGACGCCGAGCACCCGCGCGAAGTGGCGCAGGCGGTCGATCCGGTCGATCGGGTTCTCACCGGTCTCGTACCGCGACAGCTGTGCTTGGGAGATCCCCAGCCAGGACGCCATGCGGTCCTGGGTGACGCGGCTGACGTGCTGGGGGTGGTGCCGGTAGGCGGCGAGGAGGCCGCCCATGTCCCGGTCGGCGAACGCGGCGGCCATGACCTCGTGGTCCCAGAAGTCCCCCGGGACCTCGGGTGGCCCGTAGAGCTCCGTGCGCGCGGTGCGCCGGCACCGCTGGCAGAGGCGGTCGGTGTTGTCGGCGGCGATCAACGCCCCGCACGACGGGCATGCGCGCCTGGTGCTGGTACCGCTTCGGGCTTTCCGGTCCATGGCTCTCGCTCCCGTCACTGAGCGTGCACACAAGTGTATAGAGATGTGATCGCGAGTCCATGCATCCCGTGCATAAGACGCGGTAGGCCCCCCGAACGGACCCCTGTGACGCCGCGTGCCGGATGAGGGGCATCCAGCCGGTGCATGGGTCCCACCCGACGCGGGTGTGGTGACCGGCGGCGATCCGCCCGACCCTGCGTGTGTGCCGGTGCCCGGCAGACCCCGCGGTCCGCGCACACCACCACGACCCGCTCCACCCGCTCCACCCGACCGGGAGGAACACCCACGATGAGCGTCACCGCCGCCACCACCGCAGAACCCGGCCCGCGCTCCGGGCCCCGCGACCGCGCGCACCAGCAGGCACTGGGTGAGGCCATCGCGGGCTACCGGCTGCTGGGCTGGAAGGTCTCCGTCACCGAGCAGGGCGTGTTCCTGCCCCTGGGACCCGCCACCACCGCGCTGGCCATGCCCGCCCGCATCGGGTCGAGGGTCCTCGCCGACCTCAAGGCCCGCATGCTCGCGGGACCCGTCACCGTCATCCCCGGCCCGCGGGAGCACTGGATCTTCCTCGCCGAACTGGTCGCCCTGCTGCCCACGCACCTCAAGGCACCCGCCGAGGTCCAGTTCGTCCGCTCGCCGCAGCGCATCGCCCTGCCGCCCACCATGACCCGCTACGGGTCGCTGAGGTGGGCGAACCCGCCGTCGCACTCGCGGCACTGGTTCCCGCCGTTCACCGCGGTCCTCGCCCTCGCCCGCACGGCGGTCGCCCAGGACCGCTGACCACA
>NZ_JBPKJK010000297.1:0-4866 GCF_051756985.1 Saccharothrix sabaoui | reverse complement strand
TCGAGATGGTGCGCCGGGCGGACCGCCCCGCGAGCGCGAGCTGCCGCTGCCCGGCGCGCGGGACCGCGCGTGCGCCGAACTCGACGCGCTGGGGTGGCGGGCCGAGCTGGAGGTGCTGGCCGACGCGCCGTTGACCGCCGTGCGCTGCGCCCTGGTCGACGCGACCGGCGCCCCGGTCGTCGGCGGCGCGGGCTCGGGCAAGGGCGACGTGGCCACCGCGACCGTCGGCGCCCTGTTCGAGTCCCTGGAGCACGTGTTCACCGGCCCCGCCCTGGCCGACGACCTGCCGGTGCTCGCCGTGCCGGTCGCCGAGCTGGCGCGGGGCCCCCTCGCGGTCGACGCGGCCGTCGCCGAACTCGCCCGCGCCCAGCCGCGGGCGCACGTGGCGTGCCTGCCGCACGCGGACGTGCGCGACGGCCGGCGGGTCGAGGTGCCGCTGTTCCTCTGGGCCCCGTGGTCCACCTCGGGTGAGCGGGCCGGGTGGCGGCGCGGGCTCGGGGACGACACCGACTACGCGCGGGTGAAGTCGTACTCGGTCAACACCGGCTGCGCGATCGGCGCCACGGAGGACGAGGCCGTGCTGCACGCCCTGGGCGAGTGCGCGGAGCGGGACGCGTTCTCGCTGTTCCTGCTGCGCTGCGTGCACGACCGCGCCACCCCGCCGCGCCGGATCGCCCGGCACCTGCTGGCCGACGACACCGCCGACCTGCTCGCCGCCGCCGACGACGTCCTCGGCGGCCGGGTGGACCTGGTCGACCTCACCACCGACCTGGACGTGCCGGTGGTGCTGGCCCTCGACCGCGGCGGACCGGGTCCGGCGCGGCACCGCTACGGGCTCGGCGCGTCCACCTCGTCCGGGCACGCGGTGCGGCGCGCGGTCGGCGAGCTCGTGCAGACCGCGCTGGTCACCCGGGGCGTGGACGACAGCGCCACCGGCGCGGCGGTCGCCCGCGCCCTGGGCCGCCACCCCCGGCTGCTGGCCGCCGCCTCGGTGGACGTGCCCGACGAGGCGGTCGACACGCCGGGCACCGCGGCCCGGTTCGGCGAGGACGTCCCGCCCGCCCCGGTGCCGGCGCTGCGGCGGGAGATCACCGAACGGGTGCTGCGCGCGGGGCACGACGTGCTGGTCCGCCGGCTGGCCGGCCTGGCGCACGGCACGACCACCGTGCAGGTGCACTGCCCCGGGCTGGAGCGCTTCCACCTGGTCACGGCCGGGCACGTCGCCCTGCCCGGCCCGCGCGCCCGCCGCCTGAGGAACCCGTGACCGGGCGGGGCGCGGCGACCGGCCTGCTCGACGTCGGCGGCGGGCACCGCCTGAGGTGGTGGCGCGACGGGAACCCCGGCGGCGCGCCGCTGGTGCTGGTGCACGGCGGTCCCGGCGGGCGCAGCAGCCCGCGCCACCTCGCCCTGGTCGACCCGGCGCGGTGGCACGTCGTGCGGTACGACCAGCGGGGCTGCGGGGCCTCCGCCCCGCGCGGCCGGTGCGCGCACAACACCACCGACGACCTGGTCGCCGACCTCGAACGGCTCCGCGCCCACCTGGGCGTCGACACCTGGACGGTGCTGGGCTTCTCGTGGGGCGCGGCCGTGGCGCTGCTGTGGGCCGCCCGGCACGGCGGGGCCGCCGACGCCGTGCTGCTCGGCGCGCCGTACCTGGGGCGGCACGAGGACCCGGCCGTGGGCCGGTGGCACCCCGACCTCGACCCGGCGACGTGGCGCCGCTTCACCGAGTCCCTCGACGAGCGCGAGCGGGACGACCCGGCGCGCGCCCACCTGCGCCGCGCGCTGGACCCCGCGCACCCCGACCACCTCGGCGCGGTCCGCCGGTGGGTCGCCTTCGACGCCGCGTGCGCCGGCCTGCCCTACGCGCCCGAGCGGGTGACGCCGGAGCCGGGCATGGCCGAGTCCGTGGCCGTGGAGGCGCACTACGTCGCGCACGACTTCTTCCTGCCGCCGCACGGGGTCCTGCCGTCGCTGGGCACCGTTCCCCGGCACGTGCCCGTGCACGTGGTGCAGGGCGCGGGCGACCCGACCGGGCTGCGCTGCACGGCGGCGCTGGCGGCGGCGCTGCCCCACGCCGAGGTCACCGTGGTGGACGCCGGCCACTCGGTCCTGCACCCCGGCGTGCGCACGCGCCTGCGCGCCGCCGCCTCGGCGGTCGCCGGAGCGCGTCGTGAGGGGCACGTCGTGAAGGGCACGTCGTGAGCGTCGCGCTGCTGCGCCGGGAGCGCCGGGTCCGCGACACCGTGCACGCCTCGGGTTTCGGTCCGCCCGGCCGGGTGCGCGTCTGGCGCGAGGACTGCCCGCCGAGCCTCAACCAGTACTTCCTGCTGCGCCGGCCCGACGGCACCTGGCTGGGCCGGCGGCTGCTCACCACCCCGGCGGGGTTCAGCGTGGTGCGCCCGCACATGGTGATGGGTCGTTTCCTGGGCCTGCACCGGCACGGCGGCGGCGTCGACTTCCGCTACCGCGCCTGCACCGAAGCCCGCCGGCACGACCTGTTCGGCCGGCCCGGGGAGACCGAGCTGGTCTTCCCGTTCCCCGTGCTCGACGACGACCTGCGCGAGCAGACCTGCCCGCCCGGCGCGTGGGACGACCACCAGTCCCTGGTCGGCACCCTGGACGACGCCGAGCACCACTTCCGCGTGCACGGCGCCCGGCTCGCCGCCGGGTTGCTCCCCACCGGGTTGCTCCCCACCGGTCTGCCGGCCTGCGCCGCGCCCGTCGTGTTCGACCCGGCCTGCTCCACCGGCGCGTACCTGCGCCACCTGGCCGACGCCCTGCCCGGCGCGCGCTGCGTGGGGGCGGACCTCTCCCCCGCGATGGCCCGACGGGCGGCGGCCGGGCTCCCGCACGTGCTGGTCGCCGACGCCGCGCACCCACCGCTGGCGCCGGGCTCGGTGGACCTGCTCGTGGTGCGCTTCCTCAACGCCGAGGTCGTGCCGCGCGCGGCGGCGCTGCCCGCCTTCCGCCGGCTGGCCGACCTGGTGGCGCCCGGCGGGCACGCCTTCGTCTTCGGCCACACGTCCGTGCTGCTCGACGTCCACCGCGCCGCGCGCGTCACCGGCCTGCGGGTGCGCGACGCGGTCGGGGCGCTGCCCGACGGCACCGGGCTGTTCCAGTTCTACGTGCTCGGCCGACCCGGTCCGCCCGCCGCCGGGTGACGGCGGGACCGGGTGCCGGCGCCCGTCAGACCTGTTCCACGCGGACACCGCGGACGTCGAGCGCCCGCAGGAGGTGCGCGGCGTGGAACAACCGGGTCCGCAGCACGACGGTCGCGCCGCGCCGTTCGGCGTGGTCGGCCAGCGCGAGCAGGCCGCGGTGGTCGATGAACTCCAGGTCGGTCGCGTCGATCACCACCTCGCCGCCGTCGAGCGGCACGTCGGCGCGCTCCAGCGCGAGCGGCCACAGCTCGTGGGACTCCAGGTCCAGCTCGCCCTCCAGCACCGCGCCCGCCCCGGCCGGCGCGTGGGCGTGCAGGTGGAACGGCGAGGTGCCGTCACCGGCCTCGGGGTGCAGGCAGGCGAGCTGGGCGATGGCGTCGTCACCGAGTTCGGCGCGGTCGTAGGCGCACATCGCCGACATGGGGTGGGTGGCCATGTAGCGGTCGACCAGGTGCTCGTAGCGGGCGAAGGCGTCCAACTGGGCAGGGGTGCGCACGAGCGAGGTCGCGTCGGCGGCGACGCGCAGGCCGGTGAACCCGTCGGCGAGCGCCTCCTCGGTGGCCGCGGCGTAGGTCTCCACCTGCGTGCGGGGGTCGACCACGGCCGCCGCCGTGTAGGTCGCCTCCAGCGACGCGACCCGCACGGCGTCACGCCGGAGCCCTTCGGCGAGGGCGTCGGTCGCCCGCACCCGTTCGACGAGGACGTCGGGTGCGTCGGGGGCGATGTAGAGGGCGCGCTCCCCCGCGGCCAACCCCGCCAGCAGGAACTCCCGAGCGCGGACGTCGAACTCGTCCCGCTGCTCGTAGCGCAAGCACTGGTGGCTGCGGGGCCCCGGACGCGGCCCACCGTCACGCACGGCCGACGACTGCATGCGCAGAGCCTACGTGTCCCGCCTCCGACCTGAGCACACCCTTCCGGGCGACACGCCGTTCGGTGGGGCCGGGGGTCACCGACCTTGACAGGCAAGTGGCCACTTGCCTATAACTGTGCCCGTGGACGCAGACCCCGACCTGTTCAGGGCCATCGGTGACGCGACGCGACGAACCATCCTGGACGAGCTGACCGACAGGGACGGCCAGACGCTGTTCGAGATCTGCGGCCGGCTGACGATGAAGCACGGCCTCACCTCCTCGCGCCAGGCGATCTCCCAGCACCTCGCGGTGCTCGAACAGGCCGGCCTGGTGCGCACCCGGCGCCAGGGCCGGTACAAGTTCCACCACATCGACACGAGCCCGCTGCGCTCGATCGTCGAGCGGTGGCCCATCGACCGAGAGGCACCGGACCAGTGATCCGCATCAACATCACCAGCGTGTACGTCGACGACCAGGCGAAGGCGCTCGCCTTCTACACCGAGAAGCTGGGGTTCGTCACGAAGCACGACGTGCCCGCCGGCGAGTTCCGCTGGCTCACCCTGGTCTCCCCCGCCGACCCCGACGGCGTCGAACTGCTGCTGGAGCCGGACGGCCACCCGGCGGCGGGCCCGTTCAAGAAGGCGCTGGCCGACGACGGCATCCCGTTCACCCAGTTCGCCGTGGAGGACGTGCACGCCGAGGTCGAGCGGCTCAAGGCGCTGGGCGTGGAGTTCACCCAGGACCCGGTCGACATGGGGCCGGTCGTCACCGCCGTCCTCGACGACACGTGCGGCAACCTGATCCAGCTCGCCGCGGTGAAGTAGCCGGACCGGCGGCTGTCGAGTCTGGTG
>NZ_JBPKJK010000296.1:0-4940 GCF_051756985.1 Saccharothrix sabaoui | reverse complement strand
CGACGCACCACCGCATCAACTGGAGTCCACCCGGTCGGCTCACCCACCCGCGACACACATCCTCCTGGCCGTCGATCGATCGACGGCCAGGAGGATGTGGAAGCATCGGATAGCACACCGGTTGTTGACCCACGGCTGCTGAAGCTACGGCGCTACCAGCCGGTCGGATGGTGGAGTACAACCGACGGTGCGATCGACACGCGAGATAGACCACGTCGCAGCCACTCACAACGCCATCGGCAATCTCGCGAACACCGATGTCCACCGAGCGCGTTCGGTGACCAACGATCACCGCCGAACAGCGGACCGGAGTGGTGGCATACCCACCAGTCGGGTGGACTCGTGCAGCCGATTGAGCGATTGGTGCGCCAAATAGCACGTAATCCACCCTCACCGGTCGGTAGAACGGGGGTTCATCGGCGCACCACGCGGTTCTGCCCTCGGGGGTCGACATGACGGGTACAGGTCGGCACGCGGTCCACCGCACGATGGTCCTTTTCGACGTGGAGGGTTCCAGCGCCCCCGACCGGACGCTGACTCACCAGTTCGGCACTCGCGCGGGGCTGTACGCGGTGGTCGGAGAGGCGTTGGCGGCGGCCGGAGTGCCTTGGGACGCCTGCTACCACGAAGACCGCAGCAACGGCCTGCTCCTGCTGATCCCGCCGGAGCATCCGAGGGCGCCGCTGGTTGAGGCGCTGTCGGGAGCGTTGGCGCGGACGATGCATGGACACAACACCAGCAGCCCCGACGCCTCCAGGGCACGACTGCGGCTGGCGGTGCATGCGGGTGAAGTCGCCATCGACGAAGACGGCGTCACCTCCACATCACTGACCACGGCGTTCCGGATGGTCGACGCGCCGCCGTTGAAGCACGCCCTGGCAGATGCGCCCGGTGTGCTAGCGATGATCGTGTCCCAGGTGGTGTTCGACGAGGTAGTGCGGCACTGCGCCACGTTGGACGCGGCGACGTTTCGGCCGGTCGAAGTGACGGTGGGCGGGATCCGCGACCTTGCTTGGATCACCGTGCTGGATCGCCCCTACGAACCCGACCCAGCCGGGCTCGATCGGCGACCGACGGATTCTGTGTCGTCCACCCTCATGCGAGGTGGACGCGCCTCGCCCGTGCCCGACACCGACGACACAGAACTGCCCGGTGTTCCTGGGCCTCGTGCCGTGACCATCGTGGGCGGCGTAAATGGAGCCGGGTCAGGCATCACGATCGGCGCCGCCACGGGCGACCACTTCGCCCTCGGCGCACCACCGGCAGGCGACTCGGAAAACCCCCAGTAGCCGACACGGGGAACGGGCACACCGTGTCGGCACACGAGCCCGAAGCCACACCACCCACTGGCACGCAGACGGTCACACGGATTCACGGCGCCCTCACCGCCACCGACAACAGCACCTCCATCGGAGCGGTTCACGGCGGCCTGCACCTACACCAGTCACCACCCTTACCGCGCATACCTGCCCCGCGGCAGCTCGGTCCCCGACCGACGGCGTTCGTCGGCCGCGTCGACCAGCTCGCCGCGCTCGACCGCGCTCTCACCACCGATCCTCACACCGGGAACGGCGAATTCCGAACCGGCGACGCGGCGGTGATCTCGTCCATCGGCGGCACCGGCGGCATCGGCAAGACCTGGCTCGCCCAAACCTGGGCCCACGACAACCTGCACCGCTTCCCTGACGGGCAACTCTCCACCGACCTGCGTGGCTTCAGCCCTGGCCAGCCTCGTGCGCCGATCGACGTGCTGGGCGACTTTCTCGACGCCCTCGGCATCGACCGCGATAACCAGCCCAACGACCTGGAAGCCCGAATCGGGCTTTACCGCACCCACACCAACGGCAGACGCCTACTCATCCTGCTCGACAACGCCGCCCACGCCGATCAAGTCCTGCCGCTGTTGCCCGGCGGCACCACCTGCACCGTCTTGATCACCAGCCGCGACCAACTCCACGGCCTCATCGCGCGCCATGGAGCACGCCCTGTTCACCTCGACACCCTCACCGACGCCGAGGCCCACACCCTGCTCACCACCGCCCTCGATAACACCCCCACCACCTCCGAGACCGAACGCGCGATCACCGAACTGATCGGCCTGTGTGGCAGGTTTCCCCTCGCGCTCGGGCTGATCGCCGCCCGAATCCGCACCGATCCTCATCTGCTGTACGACCTCGCTGCCGAACTACGTGAACTCGGCCTGGATGCCCTCGACTCTGGCGACTCGCACGCCAGTCTGCCTACCGTTCTGTCTTGGTCGTTGCGCTACCTCACTAAACAACAACGCGCTCTGTTCGAGTTGCTTGGCATCGCCCCCGGCCTCGACGCCTCGCTGCCTGCTGTCGCCTCTCTCGCCGGACAACCCTCACGGGAAACTCGTATAATGCTACGCGCCCTGACCGATGTCTCGCTGGTTGCTCATCTTCCCGGCGACCGTTACTCAATGCACGATCTGGTACGCAGCTATGCCACTACACGCGCCAACAGCCTGCCCCAAACGGATCAGCTTGTAGCACTGCGACGGATCGTCGACTTCTATCTCCACACCGCATATACTGCAAGCCGAATCCTAGAGCCCAACGGTACGACAATTCAGCCAAATCCTCCCGCTTCCGATGTCCAACATTACCCGATGACCGACCACTCCACCGCGATAGCCTGGATGGACGCTGAGCATGCTTGCGTTTTGGCTTCCCAGCGCACCGCCTTTACTTATCAGTGGAATGACATTGTGATTCAGTTCGCTTGCACGCTAATCGGGCTCCATTCTCGGCGAGGACACATACTAGACGATCTCGCTTCGTGGAAAGCAGCCTTGAAGGCCGCCGAACTCTCGTCCAGCATCGATGCTCACATACTGACCCATAGAGGACTCGGCTTCGCCAACGCACAGGTAGGAGGACACAATGAAGCCATCCGACATTTGAACGAGTCCCTCTCCATCGCTCGACAGCGAGGTGATCGAGCTGAGGAAGCTCATAGCCAGCGTGTCCTCGCTTGGGTGTGGGCAATGCAAGGCAACGGTCGTCGAGCGCTGGAACACTGCCGACTCGCGCTTGGGTTGTATCGCACAGTCAACCTGCCTACAAGGGAAGCGAATGCCCTTAATGACCTTGGTTGGTTCGCCGCCCGCTTGAAAGACTTCGACACCGCGCGCGCCAACTGTCTGGCCGCTCTCGCTATGCACCGACAGCACGGAAGTGCTACCGGCGAGGCATCGACATTGGACAGCTTGGGATACATAGCACACAGCACGGGTCGTCATCACGAGGCCATCGAGCACTACAAGGGCTCCATTGCACTTCTCGTAGCTAATAGCTTCAGCGCGCACGTCTCCGATATCCTCGACCGACTTGGCCATCCTCACGCCGCATTAGGTCAACACAACGAGGCTCGGCGAGCATGGCAGCAAGCCCTGATGCTCTATCAAGAGCAGGGCCGGACCGCCGATGCCGAACGCATCCAACAGCAGCTCGACGACCTCGACACTGTCATTCGTTGATTGCTCATCCGGACTCAGCGTTGCGCACTGCCTGCCCCAATAAGTTGCGTTGCCGCAAGGAACCAGCCATCTTCACCAAGAAGCCCGGCCGTTCTTGATCGAACGCGACCGCCCAGTCATGAAATCGAGCCATCTGAAAAGATGGTGCCAGTTGCCACATGCCGTCTTTGATCACCGTAGATGTCTGGTCCGGCATCGTTTCACCGATAAACGTCAGCAGACGTTCCAAGTCACTCAGCAGTGGTAAGGCGGCTCGCAGCCGACCCGGTTCAGCGGCGGACGCGGTCAACAGGAATCGATTAACCGACCACTTGCGACGGCGGAACGCCGTGTCCATGACGGTCAGCAGCGCCTCAGCATCAAGAGGACCACCCGTCCGGCGTTCAAGCGCCTTCCAGGCCACCGATTTACCACGAGACTGCCCAGGCAGAACTGCAATGGCCCCGACGACGACTGCCACCCACTGCCATGGGTCCACCTGCCGTTCCAGCGCGTCGTCGAGCGGCAGGTTGAACGCCGTGAGCGCGGCCAATGACGCGACGCCAGCCGCAGCGAGTCCACGTCGCCAGGTCAGTTGGGGCCGTATAGAACGCCAACGTTCCAAAACTCGGTGTGCTGATGGGTCGTCGAACAGGAGCCGCAACGCCGTGCCCTGCGGCAGCGGTTTCACCGCCGAACCGCCTTCGGTAGCCAACACCATGAACATCGCCGCGGGCCAGGTGATGACGCAGAACAGCAGTGGGCGCATAAAAGCAACCCACTCCCCGACCCAAATGTCCTGCGCGAACTGCGTGACCGTCCCGATCGTCAGCAACCCGCCGAGCCCCACCACGAGCCAGAAAAGCACTTTGCCGACCACTTCCGCCGCTCGTGCAGGAACGAACCTTCCCGGTCGAGCGCTCAGCACCAGGTGTGCTACCGCCACAACCAGGCCAGCGACGCTGAGTAAGTCGGGGCGGCCAGCGCGGACCTGGGCGATCCCGAAGAACACGAGCATCCCGATCGCGGTCCACCTCGCCACCTCACCCAGTGCTGTGATCATCCGGCTAGTGCCGTCCCCTCCAGCGCGGGTCGCGTCAACCAGCGAAGTGAGGAGTCCCGACCTCGCCACGTGAACCATTAGACGCAATCGCTCCGGACCGCTGAAACCTGCTAGGAAATCGCCGTAGGCACCTGCCTGCTTGACCGCAAGCCTGCGGAGATTCGCAGGTAAGGCGACGACGTACCACAGCAGCTCAGTACGACAGTCTGGAGACGCCAGCGGCAGCATCCGAATCCCGGAGTAGCGGGCCGACGCGCCGCCGGCGAGGATCGCCCGACGGATGGTGGCGTCTACGGCCGGCTGCGCTGCAAGAGGCAGCACGAGCGGTCTCCCGGTTAGGCTGTCACGGAGCACGGTCAGAGCGAAGAGTTGTGACAATGGCCAGCGGAAGTCACC
>NZ_JBPKJK010000295.1:0-5021 GCF_051756985.1 Saccharothrix sabaoui | reverse complement strand
GGTTGTCCTGCCCCGTGCAGGTCCACAGGACGAGCTTGGTCCCGTTGGCGGTGCCGAGGTTGTACGGGTCCAGGCACAGGCCGGACCGGGCGTTGGTGATGGTGCCGTTGGCGTTGGCGTTCCACTGCTGGTTGGCGCCGCCGTGGCAGTCCCAGGTGATCACCCGGGTGCCCGGGGACGTGCCGCCGCCCTCGGCGTCGAGGCACTTGGTGCCCTGGACGACCAGTTGCTTCCCGGCGTCGTGCGTCCACACCTGGTTGGGCTGGGTGTGGCAGTCCCACAGCTGGAGCTGCGTGCCGTTGGCGGTCGACGAGCCCGGCAGGTCGAGGCAGCGGCCCGAGGCCGCACCCACGACCTGCCTGCCCTGCGCGGTGACGGGGTCGCCGATGCTCCCCGGGACGGCGCGCAGGGCGGCGTACCAGGTCGCGGCCATCTTGTCGTAGCCGGTGGCGGTGGGGTGCACGCCGTCGATCAGGTCGGCCGTCGTCAGCGCGGAGTGCATGTCCACCAGGCGCACGCGCTTGCCCGCGTTCACCTTGGCCTGCACGATGCCGGGCAGCGCGGCGTTGAAGGTGCGGGCGGCGGCCGCCTGCCCGGCGTTGGCCAGCGGGATGATCGTCGCGACGAGGACGTCCGCGTTCGGCGCGGTCGCGGTGATGCGGTCGACGAGCGCGGACAGTCGGGCGGGCGCGTTGGCGACGTCCCGGTTCTGGAGGATGTCGTTGGTGCCGATGTGCAGCAGCACCGTGCGCGGGGTGGTGTTGCGCAGCCAGGTCGCGACGTTCGCGTCGACCTGGTCGATGCGCCAGCCCGGGTGGCCCTGGTGGTCGTGGTCCCAGAGCGAGGCGGGGCCGTTGAACTGGGACCCGACGAAGTCCACCCGGTAACCGCCGGCCGCGAGCCGCTGCCACAGCCCGATCCGGTAGCCGCCGGGCACCTGCGTGCCCTCGGTGATCGAGTCGCCCAGCGGCATCACCCGCACGCCGCCGTTGGACTCGGCGGCGGCCGGGCCCGCGGGCAGCGCGGCGGGCAGCAGCGCGGCGGTGACCAGTGCCGCGGCGCACGCGGCGAGTCGTCGGAGGTGCGGTCGCATGGGTTCTCCCGGGGTCTGGCCGTCGTTCGGCGCGGTGTGCCGGCGGTGGGGCACGGTCACGCGCGCGTCCACTTCTGGTTGGCCTGCCCGTTGCACGTCCACAGCACCAGCGGGGAGCCGTTGGCCGTGGCCGCCTGGTTGACGTCGAGGCAGAGGCCGGAGCGGGTGTTGCGGAGGGAGCCGTCGGAACCGGCGGTCCACTTCTGGTTGTCCTGGCCGTTGCAGGTCCAGGTGATGACGCGGGTGCCGTTGGCGGTGCCCTGGTTGTACGCGTCGAGGCACTTGTCGCCGAACACGCGGACCTCGCCGCCCGCCCAGGTGGTCCACAGCTGGTTGGCGGCGGTGTGGCAGTCCCAGATCAGCACGGTCGAGCCGGCGGCGGTGGAGGCGTTGTCCACGTCCAGGCAGCGGCCCGAGCCGGTGCCGCGCAGGCGGGCGGTCGTGGCGGCGGTCGGCGTGCCGCCGGAGACCCGGAACGCGGCGACGCCGTGCGCCGGCACGCTCGCCGAGACCTGACCCGCGCTGCTCGACGTGCCGCCGGTCCACAGGTCCGTGAGGGTGAACGAGCCGCCGCTCAGGCCGACCTGCGCGGCCGTGGTGGTGACGGTGGCGGTGGCGCCGCCCCGGTTGACCAGGCCCACCGCGACCGAGCCGTCGGACAGCGCCTTGGCGAAGACCTCGGTGTTGCCGTCGTCGCGCACGCGCCGCCCGCCCGCGCCGAGCTGGTCCTGGTTCACCGCGATCAGCCGCGGGTTGCGCAGGACGGCGCTCACGTCGGCCGACATGGTGCGGATGTCGTTGCCCGCCATCAGCGGCGCGGCCATCAGCGCCCACAGCGCGAAGTGCGCGCGCGACTCGGTCAGGCTCAACCCGGGGCGGCCGACGACCAGCATGTCGGGGTCGTTCCAGTTGCCGGGGCCGGTCTGCGCGGCCAGCGGGGCGGTGACGTCCAGGACGTTGCCCACGCCCATCGGGTAGCTGTTGGTGTTGCCGTTCTGCCAGATGTCGAGCAGGTCCTCCGTGGTCCGCCACAGGTCGGCGACCTCGCCCCAGTCGTACTTGTCGCCGGTGATGGCGTGGAAGCTGTTGGGGTTGATGCTGTACACGATCGGGCGGCCGGTCGCCCGCAGGGCGTCGCGCATGATCGAGAACCGCGCCACCTGCTCGTCCCGCGTGCCGGCGCCCGAGCACCAGTCGTACTTGAGGTAGTCCACGCCCCACGAGGCGAACGACCGCGCGTCCTGCGCCTCGTGGCCCTTGCTGCCGGTCGAACCGGGGTGCGCGCCCGTGCCCTGGGCGCACGTCTTCTCGTTGGGCGCCTGGTAGATGCCGAACTTCAGCCCCTTCGAGTGGATGTAGTCGCCGAGCGCCTTCATCCCGCTGGGGAACTTCGTCGGGTGGTTGCGCAGGTTGCCCGCCGAGTCGCGCTGCGGGTCGAACCAGCAGTCGTCCACCACCACGTACTGGTAGCCGGCGTCCCTCATCCCGGAGGACACCATGGCGTCCGCGGCCTGCCGCACCTGCGCCTCGGTGATCCCGCAGCCGAAGCTGTTCCAGCTGTTCCACCCCATCGGCGGGGTCAGCGCCGGGCTGCCGGGAGCGGCCTGGGCGGCGGGCGCGGTGGTGGCGGGTGCGGCGGTGGCGGTCGCGAGCACCGCCAGCGCGGCGACCACGAGGTGGAGGGCTCTGCGGGGTCGGACGGGCATCGTTGCCCCTTTCGCGCGAGGTGAACGGGCCGCCGGCGCGGATCGGTCGCGAACCGGTGCGGGTGGTGCCCACGACAGCGGCCGACGAGGGCGGCGGCGGGCCCGGGGTGCGGCCGTCGTGATCGTCACGCCAATGTAACGAAGGGCCGGCAACACGGTCAAAGCTAAATATGTTTGCGCTCACTTTAGCTGGCCGGTCGAATTCACCGTCGAATGGCGTTCGACCTGACCACGCCACCCGCGGGTGCCGCCGGCCCGTCCCGCGACCGTCCCGGGACGGCAGGCACCCGCACCACCTCCCACCTGCACGAAAATTTTTCATTACGCCTTGACCGGCCGCCCGCCGTCGTCCACAGTCTGATGGGCACGACCCCGCACGCGGTGACGACCGCCGCACCCACCACCCCTCCATTTCGACCCGAGGGATTCAACACCACTGTTGTTAGCGTTCACAAATATGCTTCATCCCGGTCGGCCGGGTGCGGGTGTCCACCGATTCCCCTGCCACCGCGGGAACGAGACCCGCGGTGTTCTGATCCGTGAGGACACGTGATGAACCATTCGACACGAGCGGTCATTCGGCCGGCGACCACGCGCCGGCCGAGAACAACGGCGTTGCTGCTCGTCGCGGGACTCGTCGCCACCACGATGACGGTGGCGTTCGGCGGTCAGGCCCTGGCGGGCACGACGCTGGGCGCGGCGGCGGCGGAGAAGGGCCGGTACTTCGGCACCGCCGTGGCGGCGGGCAGGCTCGGCGACTCGACCTACGCCACGATCCTGAACCGGGAGTTCTCCAGCGTCACCGCCGAGAACGAGATGAAGATGGACGCGACCGAGCCCAACCAGGGCCAGTTCACGTTCACCAACGGCGACCGGATCGTCAACCACGCCCTCAGCCGCGGCATGAAGGTGCGCGGGCACACCCTGGCGTGGCACGCGCAGCAGCCCGGCTGGATGCAGCGCATGGAGGGCTCGGCGCTGCGCTCCGCGCTGGTCAACCACATCAACCGGGTCGCCACCTACTACCGGGGCAAGATCCACTCCTGGGACGTGGTGAACGAGGCGTTCGCCGACGGCGGCAGCGGCGGCCGGCGCGACTCCAACCTCCAGCGCACCGGCAACGACTGGATCGAGGTCGCCTTCCGCACCGCCCGCGCCGCCGACCCCGGCGCGAAGCTCTGCTACAACGACTACAACACCGACGGCATCAACGCGAAGTCCACCGGCATCTACAACATGGTCCGCGACTTCAAGGCGCGCGGCGTGCCCATCGACTGCGTCGGCCTCCAGTCGCACCTGACCAACTCGGCCCCCTCGGACTACCAGGCCAACATCCAGCGCTTCGCCGACCTCGGCGTCGACGTGCAGATCACCGAGCTGGACATCTCCGGGGCCAACCAGGCCGCCGCGTTCGGCACGGTCACCCGCGCGTGCCTGGCCGTCGCCCGCTGCACCGGCATCACCGTCTGGGGCATCCGCGACACCGACTCGTGGCGCACCGGCCAGAACCCGCTGCTGTTCGACGGTGCGGGCAACAAGAAGGCCGCCTACACCGCCGTCCTCGACGCCCTCAACGGCGGCTCGCCGCAGCCCGGGATCATCGACCCGACGGCCTGGTACGTGCTGGTGAACCGCAACAGCGGCAAGGCGCTCGACGTCTACAACCTCGCCACCAACGACGGCGCGCGCATCACCCAGTGGACCCGCAACGACGGCAACCAGCAGCAGTGGCAGTTCGTCGACTCCGGCGGCGGCTACTACCGGGTGAAGTCGCGGCACTCGGGCAAGGTGCTCGACGTCCACAACTTCTCCACCGCCGACGGCGCGTCGATCGTGCAGTGGGCCGACGGCAACGGCACCAACCAGCAGTTCCGCGCGGTCGACGCCGGCGGGTACGTCCGCCTGGTCAACCGCAACAGCGGCAAGGCGGTCGAGGTCCAGGGCGCGGCGACCGCCGACGGCGGCAACATCGTCCAGTACAGCGACTGGGGCGGCGCCAACCAGCAGTGGCAGCTCCTCCGCGTCGGCTGACGCGCGCCCACTCCCCGACCCCCGACGAAAGCGTGCGAACCATGTACGGGACAAGCCAACCCCCGCCACCGGCGCGGCGGTCAGCCGCGCGCGGGCCCCGGCCCGGACGACGCCGGTGGGCGGGAGCCGCCGCCGCGCTCGTCGTCCTCCTGGGAGGCATCACGGTGGCGCTCGGCACGACGAGGACGGCA
>NZ_JBPKJK010000294.1:0-5036 GCF_051756985.1 Saccharothrix sabaoui | reverse complement strand
CAGGTTCCTGGACCGGCACTGGTACGCGTACGCGATGGTGCTGCCGGTCGTGGTGGTCATCGCCGTGCTGGTGCTGTTCCCGCTCGCCCAGGGCGTGTTCTTCACCTTCACGAACATCAACGAGGGCAACATCGCCAACCCGGTCCTGGACCGGCCGGCGACCTACGTCGGCGTCGGGCTGGACAACTACCTGAACATCCTGTCCGGCGACTCCAGCTACGGCGCCTTCTGGGGCACGCTGGTGCGCACGCTGATCTGGACGTTCGGGTGCGTGTTCTTCCACTACACGATCGGCCTGGGCCTGGCCCTGCTGCTCAACCGGCAGGTGCGCGGGCGGTCGGTGTACCGGGTGCTGCTGATCCTGCCGTGGGCGGTGCCCGCGTTCATCAGCGCGTTCACCTGGAAGTACATGTTCAACGCGCAGTACGGGATCATCAACCAGGCGCTGCGCGCGGTGGGCCTGCCCGACCCGGTGTGGCTGGGCCAGTCCGACTGGGCGCTGGTCGCGGTCATGATCGTGAACACCTGGCTGGGCGTGCCGTTCATGATGGTGGCGCTGCTCGGCGGCCTCCAGTCGATCCCCGGCGACCTCTACGAGGCGGCCGAGGTGGACGGCGCGACGCCGTGGCAGCGGTTCCGGCACGTCACCCTGCCCGGCCTCCAGGCGGTGTCCAGCACGGTGGTGCTGCTCGGCATCATCTGGACGTTCAACATGTTCGCGATCATCTACCTGATCACCGGGCCGAACCCGAACACCCGCATCCTGGTGACCTACGCGTTCGAGCGGTTCTTCTCCGGCGCGTCCCGCGACTTCGCGGTCGCGTCGACCTACGGCGTGCTGATCCTGTCCGTGCTGCTCGTGTTCGCGGGCGTGTACCGGCGGGCGCTGCGCGAGCAAGGCGAGGTGTGGTGATGACGGTCGAGGCTGTTTCGCTCAAGGCCGCCGCGCCGGTGCGCCAACCCAAGCGCTCGGACCGGTCGCGGCTGGCCAGCGTCGGGCTGCACGCGGCCCTGGTGGTGGCGTCGCTGATCGCGGTGTTCCCGGTGTTCTGGGTGCTCGTGACCTCGTTCAAGCCCGACGCGCGGGCCGTGGAGACCACGCCGAAGCTCGTCAACGAGTCGAGCCTGGACAACTACACCCGCATCCTGGCGGGCGAGAAGGGCGACTTCCTCGCCTGGTTCGGCAACTCGGTGGTCATCGCGCTGATGACCACGGTGCTGGCGGTGTTCCTGTCCGCGACGACCGGGTACGCGGCCTCGCGGTTCCGCTTCCCCGGCAAGCGGTCGCTGATGCTGTCGTTCCTGGTCGTGCAGATGTTCCCGTTCGCGGTGCTGATCGTGCCGCTCTACAACATCCTGCTCGCGCTGGGGTTGCAGGGCACCTCGTTCGGCCTGGTGCTGGTGTACTGCACGACCGCGGTGCCGTTCTGCACGTACATGCTGAAGGGCTACTTCGACACCATCCCCACCGACATCGACGAGGCGGGGCGCGTGGACGGCCTCACGCCGTTCGGCGTGTTCTGGCGGCTCGTGCTGCCGCTGGCCCGGCCGGGCCTCGCGGTGACCGCGTTCTACGCGTTCCTCACGGCGTGGGGCGAGGTGGCGTTCGCGTCGGCGTTCCTGTCGGCGGCCGACGAGTCGAAGACGCTGGCGGTCGGCCTGCAGGTGTTCGTGCAGCAGAACCGCACCGAGTGGGGCCACCTGGCGGCGGCGTCCATCCTGGTGGCGATCCCGGCGATCGTCGTGTTCTACCTGGTGCAGCGGTTCCTGGTGACCGGCCTGGCGTCGGGCGCGGTCAAGGGGTAGCCCGCGGGGACGGCGGTCGCCCCCGGCCGCCGTCCCACCGGACCACGTGGACCACCGGCACGGGCGGCCCGCGAGGAACGGCCGTCGTCCTGCCGGGCGAGCACCAGGTCGGTGGCCCTGCCTCCGGGCGTACCACTCGCGGTCAGACCGTGATGATCTCGACCACCGACTCCAGCCCGACGAAGTCCTTCGGGTTGCGCGTGTACAGCGGCAGGCCGTGGACCGAAGCGATGGCGGCGATCATCAGGTCCGTCTTGCGCGGCCGCGGGTCGCGGTTCGCGGCACGCGTCAACCCGACCAGCGAGCCGTACCGGGCGGCCGCCCGGCCGTCGAAGGGCAACGGCTCGAAGTTCGCGATGGCGACGCCCAACCTCTCGGCGCGCACCGCTTGGGACACTGAGTCCTTGGCCGCCGTGATGCCCTGGTGGAGTTCCGCCAGGGTGATCGCGGTCAGCTCTGAAGATCGCGGGAGCGTGGCCCTGTCCAGCTTCGCCAAGTCGATGTAGACGCAGGTGTCGAGTACGCCGGACGGTCGTCGTTCAGACACTGGGGCGCTCCCACGGGTCGTCGTCGTCATCGAGGCGGTCTTCGCCGAACAGTTCGTCCGACTCCGCGCGCATGGCCGCGTAGTCGACCTCCGGCAGGTTCTTGTGCAGTTCGATGAGCTCGTCGGTGGTGAGCTTCCGCCGACGAGGCAGTGGGCGCACCTCGGCGATCTCCACGCCGTTGCGCGTTACGTGGTACGTCTCGCCCGCCTCCACGGCGTCCATCACGGCGGCGGAGTTGTTGCGGAACTCCCGCTGGCTGATGACCTTCACAACACCAGTGTAGCGAGGTGTGTCCCGGTGTGTCACAGCACCTTGTAGAACGATTCAGAACTAGACCAATCCACCTGTTCCCGTAAGCGCTTGCAATCCCTACCGTTACCCGAAAGCGTGGTAGCGAAAGGTGCGTTTCAATGGCTGAGGTCGCCTACGTCAAGGCTTCGCGGGTGTTCTCCGGCAACCCGCCGGTCCGCGCGGTGGACGAGTTGTCCCTGGACGTCACCGACGGTGAGTTCCTGGTCCTGGTCGGTCCGTCCGGCTCCGGCAAGTCGACCGCCCTGCGCATGCTCGCGGGCCTGGAGGACGTCGACGAGGGCGCGATCCACATCGGCGGCAAGGACGTCACGAACGTCCCGCCGAAGGGCCGCGACATCGCGATGGTGTTCCAGTCCTACGCGCTGTACCCGCACATGACGGTCGCGGAGAACATGGGCTTCGCGCTCAAGCTGCGCGGCGTGAACAAGGCCGAGATCAAGGAGAAGGTCGCCGAGGCGGCCAAGATGCTCGACCTCACCAAGTACCTCGACCGCAAGCCGAAGGCGCTCTCCGGCGGCCAGCGGCAGCGCGTCGCGATGGGCCGCGCCATCGTGCGCGAGCCCTCCGTGTTCCTCATGGACGAGCCGCTGTCGAACCTCGACGCGAAGCTGCGCGTGGAGACCCGCGCGAACATCGCCGCCCTCCAGGCCCGGCTCGGCACCACCACGATCTACGTCACGCACGACCAGGTCGAGGCCATGACGATGGGTCACCGGGTCGCCGTGCTCAAGGACGGCCTGCTCCAGCAGTGCGACACCCCGCGCGCCCTGTACGACAAGCCGGCGAACGCGTTCGTCGCCGGGTTCATGGGCTCGCCCGCGATGAACCTCAAGACCGTGCCGGTGACGTCCGAGGGCGCGAAGCTCGACGGCATCGTGGTGCCGCTGGAGCGCAGCTACCTGGACAAGGTCGCGGCCGAGGGCCTGTCCGAGGTCACCTTCGGCGTCCGGCCCGAGGCGCTGGCGCTGGTCGGCTCCTCCGAGCAGGGCATGGACATGACCGTCGAGCTGGTCGAGGAGCTGGGCGCGGACGCGCTCATGCACGGCTCGGTCCGCATCGGCGACGTCCCCGAGCGGTTCGTGGTCCGCGTCGACGGCCGCACGCCGCCCACCCTGGGCCAGCACGTCAAGGTCGCCGTCCGCGACACCTCCGACGTGCACCTGTTCCACCCGGAGTCGGGTGCCCGGCTCACCGACTGACAGGCACCACCGCGCGTCCCACGGGGGCCGTCCCGCAGCCGGGGCGGCCCCTGTGGCGTGCGGAACACCCGGTCGGTGGGGCGCGCGGTCGCGGAGCGTTTAAACTGAACTCGACAACGGTTTCCATTGCCTGTACGTGTGTCAGTCGAGGAGTGCTCTGATGACCGTCCGCAACGCGTTGCTCGGCGCGGTGGCCGCCGTGACCGCCGTCGCCCTGACCGCCTGCGGCGGCGGCCAGGAGACCCCGGCCGCCGCGCCGGGCAAGATCAAGGTCGTCGCCTCCACCAACGTGTGGGGCAGCGTCGTGAAGGCCGTCGGCGGCGACGACGTCGAGGTCACGTCGATCATCGACGACCCGTCCGGCGACCCCCACTCCTACGAGAGCAAGCCGTCCGACGTGGCCGCGGTGCGCGACGCCGGGCTCGTGATCTTCAACGGCGGCGGCTACGACGACTTCTTCGCCACCCTGCTCGGCCCGGAGACCGAGGGCGTGAAGAAGATCGAGGCGTTCCCGCTCTCCGGCAAGGCCGACGGGCACGAGGAGCCGTCGGGCCACGAGGAGCCCTCGGCCACCGGGACGCCGGAGCACGCCGACGAGCCGGCGGAGCACGCCGACGAGGCCGGCCACGACCACGCCGTGAACGAGCACGTCTGGTACGACTTCGCGACCGTCCGCGAGGTCGCCGACCAGGCCGCCGCCGACCTGTCCGCCCTCGCCCCGGACAAGAAGTCCGCCTTCGAGGCCAACGCCCGGACCTTCACCGACGGCGTCACCGCCCTGGAGGAGAAGGCGAAGGACAAGGGCGCAGGCAAGAAGGTGCTGGAGACCGAGCCGGTCGCCCACTACCTGCTCGACACCGCGGGCGTCGAGAGCGCCACGCCCGAGGCGTTCGCCGACGCCGTCGAGGAGGAGGGCGACGTGCCCGCCGCCGCCCTGGCCGAGGTGCTGACGCTGGTCGAGCAGAAGCAGGTCGTCGCGGTGGTCAACAACGCGCAGACCGAGAACGCCGCCACCGGGCAGGTGCTCGCCAAGGCCGCCGAGGCCGGGCTGCCCCTCGTCGAGGTGACCGAGACGCTGGCCGAAGGTGCCACCGGCTACCTTGACTGGATGACGAAGCAGGTGGACTCCCTGGTGGGGGCGCTCTCCGCATGACCTCTCCGGGCACGACCC
>NZ_JBPKJK010000293.1:0-5052 GCF_051756985.1 Saccharothrix sabaoui | reverse complement strand
GGGTGCTCGTCCCGCGCGGGGTTCAGCGGAGTCCCGACGTCAGGGACTGTCGGCCAGGGCCCGCTCC
This sequence comes from Saccharothrix sabaoui, assembly GCF_051756985.1. Classification (NCBI taxonomy): domain Bacteria; kingdom Bacillati; phylum Actinomycetota; class Actinomycetes; order Pseudonocardiales; family Pseudonocardiaceae; genus Saccharothrix; species Saccharothrix sabaoui. The sequence continues at coordinate 4,985 of NZ_JBPKJK010000293.1, read as the reverse complement.
GGCCTCACCTCAGGTGCCGGGCGAAGAACCGGTTCGCGTCGTCCCCCTCGAACGCCGGGACGCCGGTGTGCCCGCCCGTGTTGGCGTGCAGCGTCTTCTCCGCCGAGCCGAAGGCGTCGAACAGGTCCAGGGCCATCCGCCGGTCGTTCCCCTCGTCGTCCCACTGGAGCAGGACCAGCAGCGGGACGGTGACCCGCCGGGCCTCCTCGAACGTCACGCGGGGCACGAAGCTCCCGGCGAACAGCACGGCGGCCGAGATGCGCGGCTCGACCACCGCCAGCCGGGTGCCGATGGCGATCACCCCTCCCGAGTACCCGACCGGGCCGCCGATGCCGGGCAGCGCGAGGAGGGCGTCCAGGGCCGCCCGCCACTCCGGGACCGCCCGGTCGACCAGCGGGAGGACCAGCCGGTCGACCACGTCGTCACCGACCGGCTCGCGGGCCTCCAGCGCCCGGACCAGGTCGGCGCGGGCCTGTTCGAGGTCGGCGGAAGGGGGCCGGTCACCGGCCCAGGGCAGCTCGATGGTGGCCGAGGCGAAGCCCGCCGCCGCGGCGTGCCGGGCGCGGGCCACCAGGCGGGGGTGCATCCTGCGCAGCCCGCCGGGGTGGCCGAGCAGGACCAACGGGGTCGGTGCCGGCGCGGCCCGGGGCGTCCACAGGACGCCGGGGATGTCGCCGAGGGTGAACTCGCGCTCGACGACACCGTCGTCGAGGTGCTGTTCGGAGGTGAAACGCATGGTCGTGCCCTTCGGGAGTGCTCGGTGAACGGCGCTCCCGGACGACCTACCGCCCGACCGTGACCCCAGGGGGGAGCACCCACGTCGACATGTTCACGGGTACCACCTCCTCGGTCTCCAGCACGGCGTCGGGAAGGTAGCAGCGGCCGCGGTGGGCCGCCACCGGTTTTTCGCGGTGGAACCCGGGAGCGGTCCGGGGCGTCGAAGTCGCCGGAGTTCGTGGACCGGCGGAACCGCACCTGTCCACCTGGGAGAACGGGTGTGATCCAGTGCCGGGCATGTCGTCACCACCGCCGTACCCGCAGGGGCCCGGGGGACCGGGGGGCCCGCAGCCCGGTCACGCACCGCAGCCCTGGCCCGCACCGCAGCCCTGGCCCGCCCACCCCGGCGGACCGGCGCACGGCGGACCGCCCCCGCCCCCGCGGCGCAGGAGCGGGGTGGTGTGGGTGCTCCTGGCGCTGGTCCTGCTCCTGGTCCTGGCCGCCGGTGTCGTGGTCTGGTCGACCCGGGGCGGCGGGTCCCAGGGCAACGGCTCCCCGGGCGGCGGCCGGAACGGCGAGGCGGCCGGGGACGCCGGGTGCGCGGGCGACTACTGCATCGGCCGGTTCGAGTACGTCAACGCCTGCGGCCTCCTCGACCCGTCGAGCACGACCGCCCGGATCGGGCCGACCGGCGACGACGGCCTGCTGGTGCAGGAGTCCTTCGCCGACCCCCTGCCCACCGCCGACCCGGCGTCGCCGCGGCCCTTCCTGGTGCGGTCGCTCTGCGACATCAGGCCGGTCGACCACGAGAAGGCGGTGTTCCGCAGCCTGTCGCTGGAGTTGGAGCAGTACGCCGAGGAGGGGCCCGCGAAGGAGAAGCCCCTCCAGCAGGGCCGGTCGCTGCCGGGCGTCGGGAACGCCGTCGTGAAGGACGAGGACGGTGGCGCGGAGGTCTTCGGCCAGGTCCGCAACACGCGCTTCCGGCTGAACCTCGTGTGGAGCAACAAGAAGCCGCCCATCCCCGACGCCACGCTCACCGGGCTGGTCGACGCCGTCGTCAAGGGTGTGGGCACCGGGCCCAGCGCGCCCGCCGACCTCGGCGAGCTGAGCGAAGGCGGCCGGCGGGTCGTGACCGACGCCTGCACCGTGTTCACCGGCGCGGACTTCCAGGACGCGGTCGACCACGTCGTCGACCCCACCAACGTGGACCGCACCTACAACACGGCGCTGGTGGGGTCGATCACCAGCACGTGCAGGCGGACCACCGCCCAGCTCGACCGCGACCGGCCGGCACCCGCGGGCACCACCTACCTGGACGGGGGCATGTCGCCCAAGGTCGCGGTCACCCAGCACCCCGACGCCGCGGCGGCGCGGGCGGCGCTGGCGGAGGACCGCCGCGACATCGCGGGCGCGGTGGACGTCCCCGGTGTCGGCGACGGCGCGGTCTTCGGGGTCGCCGCCTCCGCCTTCACCCTGGAGTTCACGCGCGGGTTCCACCGGGTCCGCGTCGACTGCGGGCTCACCAACGGCACCGCGGACTGGACCCCGGCCGACATGCGCGCCCGCCTCGAACCCCTCGCCGCCGCCATCGCGGCCCGCATGCCCTGACCACCGCCCCGCGCGGTCCGGTCGACCACCGGGCCGCGCGGACCGTCCACAGAGGAGTCAACCGTCCGGTGACGCGCCGGCCGGTGGCGGTGACCGCCGCACGGGTGGTGGACGGGACCGTTCGGGTGCCGTGCGCCGCGCACGGCCGTTCCCGATGATCTCCTGTGGCACAGTGGCCCCGGACGGACGTCCGGGTCACGAGCACTGGAGGACACCATGCCCGATCTCGTCGACCGGGTGCGCGACCTCGTCCCCCTGCTCCGGGCCAACGCCGCGCGCTGCGCCGCCGACCGCCGCGTCCCCCGCGAGAACCTCGACGCGCTGCGCGAGACGGGGATCTTCCACGTGGCCCTGCCCCGGCGCTTCGGCGGCGTCGGGTGCGACGTGCGCACGAAGCTCGCGGCCCTCACCGAGGTCGCCCGGGGCTGCGGTTCCACCGCCTGGGTCACGGCCATCTACCTGGACTCCGTCTTCCTGCTCGCGAAGCTCCCCGACGACGTGCAGGACGAGGTCTTCGCGGACCGCCTGGCGTTCCACTGCACCACCCTGGCCCTGCCCGGACGGGCGGTGCCGGTCGACGGCGGCTACTCCGTGTCCGGCCGCTGGCCGTTCAACAGCGGCTGCCTGGACGCCTCCTACCTGTTCCAGCCCGCCGTGGTCGAGGGCGGCGCCCCGACGCACTTCGTCATCCCCGCGCGCGACCTGGTGATCGAGGACGACTGGCGCGTCAGCGGCATGGAGGGGACCGGCAGCAACACCGTGTCCGGGCAGGACGTCTTCGTCCCGCACCGGCACGCGGTGCCGACGGCGCTGCTGCTCGACCAGGACCACCGCGGCGAGCGCCACCCGGACTCGCCCGTCCACCGCCACCCCGCGCTCACCTACCTGCTGACCAGCGCCGTCGCGGCGTTCCTCGGGATGGCGGAGGCCGCGTACGAGCTGTACCTGGAGCGCCTCCCGCGCCGCGGCCCGATCGCCTACACGGGCCACACCCACCACCGCGACGCCGCGATCACCCACCACCAGGTCGCCGAGACCAGGCTGAAGATCGACTCCGCCCGCCTGCTCGCCGACCGGGCGGCTGCCCTGCTGGACGAGCGCATCGCCGCGGGCGTGCCGTGCGGCGTCGAGGACAAGGCGGAGGTGTGGGGCCGGGTGGCCTACGCGACGAGGCTCTGCACCGAGGCGGTCGAGACGCTGCGCCTGACCTCGGGCGCGTCGGGCATCGCCACGGCACTGCCCATCCAGCGGATCGCCCGGGACGTCCAGGCGCTGGCCACGCACGCGATCATGACCCCCACCACCGGCATCGAGCACCACGGCCGCGCGCTGTGCGGTGTCGAGCCGAGCACGCCGTTGCTGCTCTGACGCCGGGCGCTCAAAGGGGATGACGGATCGCGGTCGTGCGGGCACGGCAAGTCATACCCGGAAATTCCACCCGAAGGTGTGTTCATCCTTCGTGCTCGGGTAACCGTTGGCCAGCACGCCAGAGGCGCTCGACAAACGAGGAGGAGGTGATCCGCGGTGTTGTTCCCGGTGTTCGACGCCACCGCCCCCGGGCGGGGTGTCCCGACCGCCCGGCGCTCGGCGGGCCACCACCCCTCCGGGCGCGGAACGTGCCGACGCGACCGGCCGTCGCCGGTCGCGTTACGGGTCTGAGGGCCGCGACAGGTCCTCCCCGTCATCTCCAGGGCCACCCGTGCCCCGGCACGGGTGCTGCGAGCAACCGACTGCACTCGACCCGCACCAGCGGTCCGCGAACGCGGCTGCGCGGGGGAAGGAAAGACGGAACCACACATGACTTCGACCATGGAGCGCATCAGCCACTGGTACGGCCGCGACGTCCGCGACCGGTCCGGCGACAAGATCGGCAGCGTGGAGCAGGTCTGGGCCACCGACGGCGACGACCAGCCCGCCTGGGTGTCGGTCAGGACGGGCCTCTTCGGCCTGCGCCAGTCGTTCCTGCCGGTGCGGGGGCTGAGCGAGGGGCCGGACGGCGACCTGCGCACCACCTGCACCAAGGAGCAGGTCAAGGACGCGCCCAGCGTGGACCCGGACGGCGGCCTCGACGCCACCGAGGTGCAGCGCCTGTACCGCCACTACGCCACCGGCAACGACAGCACCGGCAACGACAGCACCGGCAGCGCCGGCTACGGCGGCACCGCGTCGACCACCCGTGACCGCGCCGAGCACGCGGGCCACGCCGAGCACGCGGGCCACGCAGGCCGCGACACCGACAACGCGATGACCCGCTCGGAGGAGCACCTGCGGGTGGGCACCGAGCAGCACGAGGCGGGCCGGGCGCGGCTGCGCAAGTACGTGGTCACCGAGACCGAGCAGGTCGAGGTGCCCGTGCGGCGCGAGGAGGTCCGCGTCGAGCGGGAGCCGATCACCGACGCCAACCGCGGCGAGGCGTTCTCCGGCCCGGCCATCAGCGAGGCCGAGCACGAGGTGACGCTGCACGAGGAGCGGCCGGTGGTCGACACCCAGGCCGAGCCGGTGGAGCGGGTGCGCCTGGCCAAGGAGCAGGTGACCGACCAGCGGACCGTCTCGGGCCAGGTGCGCAAGGAGCGCATCGACACCGAGGGCGCCGTCGACCGGGACCGCCACCGGGGCTGACGAGGACGACCGATCCGGCGCCCGGCACGTCGAGGGCACCC
>NZ_JBPKJK010000292.1:0-5097 GCF_051756985.1 Saccharothrix sabaoui | reverse complement strand
GTGGGAGGACGGGACATGCCCGTGACGGTCACCGGTGCGCGGCGGGTGCTGGCCGAGGCGGTGCGGTTCGCCCGGGACACCGGCACGGCGGGGGCGCTGGCCCGCGTGCCGGGCGTCCCGGCCGACCTGGCGCGCCACCTGGAGTTCACCCACGTCGCCCTGGCGGTCGCCGCCGACGACGCGCGGGACGTCGTCGACGCGCTCACCGGGCTGGGCGTCCCGGTGCACGACCCCGGCGACGGGCACGTGGTGCGCGGCCGGGTCGACGGGTGCCCGCGCGAGGTGGAGGTGACCGTCGTGCGCGACGGCGCGCACGACGGCGGGCACCGCCTGGTCTTCACCGCCGGCACCGACGACGAGGTGCTGCTGCGCGGCGTGCGCGCGACGCTGCTCGACGCCGGGCTGCGACCCGACGGCGGCGACCACGACGAGCGGGCGACGTCCCTGCGCTTCCGCGGCCCGACCGCGCTGGAGCTGCGGCTGCCCGGCCCGCGCCCCGCGCTGCTCGCGCTGCACACCGGTCCGCCCGACCGGGCCCGGCGCGCCGTGCTCGACCTGGTGACCGGCGCCTGGCGCACCCGCGCGGTGGCGGTGGCGGCCGAGCTGGGCGTGGCCGACCTGCTCGCGGACGGGCCCCGCACGACCGCCGACCTCGCCGCGCGCACCGAGGTCGTGGAGGACCGGCTGCGCCGCCTGCTGGCGTTCCTGGCCGAGCTGGGCGTGTTCCACCGCGAGGGCGAGCGGTGGTCGCTGACCGACGTCGGCGCGATGCTGCGCGCCGACGCGGAGGGGTCCCAGCGCGACCTGGCCCGCGTCTACGGCGGGCTGTTCTACCGCTCCTTCGGCGCGCTGGAGCACGCCGTGCGCACCGGCGGCAGCGCGTTCGAGCACGTCCACGGCGCGCGGCCGTTCGAGCACTACGCCGCGAACCCGGCCGACGCCCGCCTGTTCGAGGGCCTGATGGCGGCGGGCACCAGCTTCCTGGACCTGGTGCCCGGCCTGCTGGACCTGCCCGCGCGCGGCACCGCGGTCGACGTCGGCGGCGGCGACGGCCGGCTGCTGGCCGCCGTGCTCGGCGCCGCGCCCGGCCTGCGCGGCGTGCTGTTCGACCGGCCGCACGTCACCGGCGCGGCGCGCCGGGTGCTCGACGGGCGCGGGTGCGGCGACCGGGCCGAGGTCGTCGCGGGCGACTTCTTCCGCGACCCGGTGCCCGCCGGGGCCGACCTGTACCTGCTGTCGCGGATCATGCAGGACTGGGCCGACGAGCGCTGCTCGCTCATCCTGCGCAACGTCCGCGCGGCCATGACCGGCGACTCGCTGCTGGCCATGGTGGAGCGCCCGATCCGGGAGGACCGGCCCTCGCCGCTGCCCCGGGCGTTCGACGTGCACATGATGGCCAACACCGCCGAGGGCCGGGAGCGCACGACGGGGGAGTACCGGGACCTGCTGGCCGCCAACGGCCTCACCCTCGTGGACGTGCGCGACCTGCCGCTCGACATGGCCGTCCTGCTGGTGCGCGCCACCGGCTGACCCCGCCGTGTGACCGCTCTCACCGGCCACGGGGGGCAAATCGGTTTTGTCCCCGCGCGACCGGCGGCGAGGATCGGCGGGTGGCTGTTGTGAGAGAACCTCGTGTCCCTCCGGCTTCCCGGCCATTCGTCCCGCTGGTCTCGGTGAGCCTGCTGGTCGGCATCGGCTACGCGCTGGTCTCGCCGTTCATGGCGCTGTTCCTGGTCAAGGAACTGCACGCCGGCCCGGTCGCGGTCGGCGCGTTCCTGCTGGTCGGGGCGCTGGTGTCGCTCGTGGTCAGCACCCTGGTCGGGCGGTTGTCCGACACCCGTGACATCCGGCGGGCGGTGATGCTCGTGGCCACCGCGTGCGGCGCGGCGGCGTGGGCGCTGCACGCCGTGCTGCGCGACTACTGGCTGCTGCTGGCGGTGTCGGTGACGCTGTCCGCCCTCGCGTCGACCTTCATCCCCCAGATGTTCGCCTACGCCCGCCAACTGGTCGACCGGTCGCGGTCCACCAAGGGCGCGTTCGCGATCAGCGGCCTGCGCACCACCCAGTCGATCGCGTGGGTCGGCGGCCCGCCGCTGGGCGCGCTGCTGATGACCGCCGTCGGGTTCACCGGCCTGTTCGCCGCCACCGCCGCCGTGTACCTGCTCGCCGCCGTCGCCGTCCTGCTCTGGCTGCCGCGCCTGGGCCCGGCGCCGGCGGCCGGCGCGGACGCCGTCGACCACCGGCCCGGGGGGCGCACCGGGTTCGTGCTCCCCTCCGCGGCGTTCGTGCTGCTCCAGGGCGCGACGGCGGTCGGCGTGGCGGCGATGCCGCTGTTCGTCACCGAGGACCTCGGCGGCACGGCCGGTGACGCGGGACTGGTGCTGGGCCTGTGCGCGGCGCTGGAGATCCCGCTGATGCTCGGCTTCGGCGCGCTCGCCACCCGGTTCGACCACCGGGTGCTGGTGCTCGCGGGCGGCGCGCTCGCCCTGGCCTACTACTCGGTCGTGCTCCTCGCCCAGGCGACCTGGCAGGTGATGGCCGCGCAGGCGCTGCACGCCGTCGTCATCGCGGCGGTCATGGGCGTGGGCATCTCCTACTTCCAGGACCTCGCGCCCGACCGCCCCGGCTACGCCACCACCCTCTACACCAACACCGCGAAGATCAGCGCCATGACCTCCGGCCCGCTGCTCGGCGTGGCCCAGCACTTCGGCTACCGCACCGCCTACGGCATCGGCCTGGTGATGTCCGTGCTCGGGCTCGCGCTGCTGCTGGCCGACCGGCGGCGCTGATGCGGACCGAACTCGCGGGTTGCGCTGATCGAGCGGTCCTCCGCGAAAATCGGGTCACGACCTCCCCCGCGGTTGCTACACCTGTGCTCCGGGGGAGGAGGTCACCGTGGCCAAGGGTTTCTACACCGACGACCGGGGCCGGGTGCGCCCGGTCTCCGGCGGCGGGGGCAAGGGCGGGCTGCTGCTGGCCGGCCTTGTCGCGCTCAGCGCCGTCGGGTACGGCGGCGCGGTCGGGCTGAGCGCGGGCCCCGGCGGGGAGTCCGGCGCGGGTGGCTCCGGGTTGAGCCTCGCCGCGCGCAAGGCCGAGGGCGCCGACCTGGCCCGCCGGGGCGACGCCGAGGGGGCCTGGCTGCGCATGGGGTTGCGGGCGCACGCGCGGAGCGCCCGGGAGGGCGCGGACTGCGTCGCGGCCTCGTTCGGCGGCGTGCGGGAGTTCCTCGAACGCACCGGGTGCGCCTCGATGGACCGCGTGCTGTTCACCGTCGGCGACGACGCGGGCAACGCGATGGTCGTCTCGGTCGCCTGGGTGGAGTTCGGTTCGCGCGCCGACGCGCGGGAGTTCCAGGCGCTGATGGACGAGCCGGGCTCCGGCGACATCAGCCCGCTGCCGGGCGCGGTGCTCGGCCTGGGCGACGTGGCGTTCAGCGGCGAGCACTACGGGGCCGGGCGCGAGCGCGCCACGGTCACCGTGGCCGAGGCGGAGCGGGTCAGCGGGTTCGTCTCGCCGGAGGTGCTGGACGCGGTGGCGGAGGTGGCGGCGCTGCTGCCCCGGTGACGGCGCCGGGCGGCACCGGGTCCACGAACACCGGGTCGGCGAACGACGCCCGGCGCGCGGCGCGGCGCAGCGTGCGCAGCAGCACCGGGCCGGTGACCAGCACCAGGACCGTGGTCGTGATCGCCCGGCCGACGTCCCAGCCCAGCGACGTGGCCAGGCTGAACAGCACCAGCCGCACCAGGTTGTCCACCAGCGGGCCGCCCGGCTGGTAAGACAGCGAGGTGCTCGCCGCACCCAGCGCGAACGGCCAGAACGACAGGTTGAGCAGCAGCCCGTACACCAGCGACGCGACCGCGCTGTACGCGGCGAGCAGCACCAGTTCCGCCCGCCCGCGCCACCTCGGCAGCAGGCCCGCGCCCAGCGCCACCCACGCCGCGCCGAGCATCTGGTAGGGCAGCCACGGCCCCACGCCGCCGGTCAGCAGCGCCGAGGCGAACAGCATCGTGCTGCCCAGCACGAACCCGAACCCCGGGCCGAACACCCGCCCGCCCAGCACGAGCAGGAAGAACACCGCCTCGATGCCCGCCGTGCCCGCGCCCAGCGGCCGGATCGCCGCGCCGAGCGCCGACAGCACGCCCAGCACCGCCACGGCCTTGGCGTCCATCCCGCCCTCGCTCAGCTCGGCCAGCACCACGGCCAGCACGAGCGGCAGCAGCAGCGCGAACACCCACGGCGCGCCGACGCCGCGCGCGAGGCCCGCGTCGGCGGAGACCAGCAGCGGCCAGCCGAACGCCACCACGCTGATCGCGGCGGCCACGGCGAGGGCGACGGTGGCGCGCGGTCGCACGCGCAGGGCGTTCACCGGGCGCCCAGCGCGTCGGCGACGTCCGCGACGGTCAACCACGGCCGGGGCGCGAGCACCTTCGCCACCTGCGGGGAGAACACCGGCGAGGCGGTCACCACCTCGGCGGTCGGGCCGTCCGCGACGACCTCGCCGTCGGCCAGCACCACCACCCGCGTGGCGTACTCGGCGACGAACTCGACGTCGTGCGTGGCCAGCACGACCGCGTGCCCCGCGTCGGCCAGGTCGCGCAGCGCCCGCGCCAGCCGGGTCTTCGCCGGGTAGTCCAGGCCCCGCGTCGGCTCGTCGAGCAGCACGGCCCGGGGTCGCGGCGCGAGCGCGACGGCCAGCACGAGCGCCAGCCGCTGCCCCTCGGACAGGTCGCGCGGGTGCCGGTCGTCGGGGACGCCCGGCGCGAGCCGGTCCAGCAGCTCCCGGCACGTGCCCGGGGGCCGCCCCGACTCGCGGTCGGCCTGCTCGCACTCGCCGCGCACCGCGTGGAGGTACAGCAGGTCGGCGGGCTGCTGCGGCACGAGGCCGACCGCGGCCCGGCGGGGTCCGGGCTTGAGCGCGGCCGGGTCGACGCCGTCCACCGCGACCTCGCCGCCGGAGCGCTTCCCGGTGCCCTGCACGGCCCACAGCAGGCTCGACTTGCCCGACCCGTTGCGGCCCATGACCGCCACCCGCTCGCCCTCGCGGACGGTCAGCGACACCCCGCGCAGCGCCTCCACGCCGGGGTGGCGCACCCGCAC